>NZ_JUMS01000009.1:0-2176 GCF_001059415.1 Enterobacter sp. 940_PEND | reverse complement strand
CCTCTGGCAGATTTACATCTCTTTACGCTATACTACCCGCTGAAATAATCGGCTCAACGCTACGAGCTGATTTTCAATGTGTTTTCACACAAATGGTATCAACTCCCCTTCTGAGGATCTGGCGATAAGCCGGATAAACTATGTTAAACAGCCATTTTGAAGCCACTTTTCGGGGGCAGGAGTCAGTGTTGGTGCAGGTTTGATGGTATTTTAAGAAACTTAAACCCTATGGTAACTTACAGTAAAGATCAAGTTTTTGTGTTTAATACACCACATTCCTGACAAGATTATGTAAACACAACAAGCAAACTGTGGTTAACCTATCGGAATCATCGAATTATAAATGGGATAATAGAGTTTAAATAATTATTGGTTCTGTACTGGTGGATAAGCATTAATCATAAAAAAGGATGTGAATTATGAAAAAACTAATACTTCTGATTGTAGTGCTGTTGGCTGGATGTACAACTAAACCAAAGGAATCATTGGGTGTATGTACCAGTACTGATAATGTCACTCACCAGATCACAATGGCACAAGACGGAACATACATTATATGGGAAGGGATTAAGATGCCTAGAGTACATGTGAATTCGATAGAGGATTTCTCATTCGTATCATACGCAGCAAAGGATAAAAACAATGGAATGGTTACAATGAAAGTTAATAATGACTTTACCCATGTAACCTACCATCACTGGCCTAAAGTATATGTTGGTGGTGAAAATGATTATGATGAATATGGTGGCTGCCACTAATTAAACTAGAAGAATACATACGAGGGAGAATAATGAGAAAGTTTTTTATTATAATAATTACATTTTTGACACTTAACACACATGTATTTGCCAGTACATTCACGTGTTATGATCCTAATGATTATCAAAGAATGGAAATAGTAAACAGTACTACTGGCACTGCTCTGTTCCTACAGATAAATGACACTATACTTTATCGCCATGGAACTGGAGAAAACGGAGAAAGTATTTATGTCGATGAGGGTGCAGAACGAAAAGTATATATAAAATGGATTGATAACAATTTAACTTTCATCAAGTTATTTTATCTTAATAAACTTAAAGTGATTCTAAGCTGTAAGGAATATAATTCTAAATGATAAACCATTAACACATTCAAATTTAATAAAAATCCCTTATGGAATATGTTTGCGTTTGTTGTACATATGGTTAAAAAGTGTTGTTGACTCTTCATTAAAGTACAACGGAGATGTAGAGGGGATCCAAGTATTAGTAAATTGTAACTCCTCTTTCTTGAATCCCTTCCAATAAATCAGTTCTCAATACTGCCAGTACTGGCAAGCATTTCTTTTTTCACGCGAAACACTGTAGCCCTGCCGCAATCACACAACTTTGCGATCTCGTCTGGTGTGTTTTTCCCAGCTTGAAGCATATCAATGATTTTAATGTGTAATTCCTTGTTCTTTTGCTTACCCTTGTACTTCTTCGCCTCTTTAGCAAGGGCGATCCCCTCGTTGCGGCGTGATGCGATCATACCTCGCTCAAATTCTGCAACTGCTCCCATCATGGTTAGGATCAGGCGTGATTGTGGGGAGTTGTCGAAGCTCATTGAATTTGCGAGGAACTGGACAGTGATCCCACGAGCCACGAGGTTATCAATTATTTCCAGCAAATCGCGGGTATTACGTGCGAGGCGGTCAATTGAATGAGTAATGAGGGTATCACCTTCGCGAAGGTGGGAAAGCAGGTTCAGCAGTTCTGGTCTCTCGCTGGTGGATTTGCCTGATTCTTTCTCTGTAACTATTTTGTCGCAAACAGGTTCCAGTACTGCCAACTGACGCTCAAGATTCTGATCCTTCGTTGAGACTCTCGCATAACCAAAAATCATTTTCCTGCCCCTCATTACTGATTTGTATCATTTTGATTAACTAAATGATACAGTATCATTTAAATGCATTCAACATATAAATGATACTAAACGAGACGCTAAAGCGGAGTATCACTAGGGACTACACAAAAGAGATTTTTGATCGTTTATTTTTTGGTCAATTTAGAGTTAGTGAAAAGTTCAGTACCGAGGTCAGAGTTCACGGCATTTTGTCGAGGGGGGTTAAACCTGATCAAGTGAACGAGATATCAAATAAGGCAGAGGCTTTGTTGAATAAATCGAACTTTTGCTGAGTTGAAGGATCAGATCA
>NZ_JUMS01000098.1:0-130387 GCF_001059415.1 Enterobacter sp. 940_PEND | reverse complement strand
CGACCTTCGGGTTATGAGCCCGACGAGCTACCAGGCTGCTCCACCCCGCGCCTGAAACGTGGCAAATTCTACGCGTTTTGGACAGAATTTGCAAATAATGCTGGGATTTGGTACCGAAGACGGGACGTAAAATCGGCGTTTAGTATATTGATAGTTGACCCCACCTGTCAACCCAACTTCCGCCAGATCAATTAGACCAAAATTTTTACAAAAAACGCACGACTCTCTTCCGGTCTTCGCCAAAAGATGATTAAATGAATACTCACTTATTTTGCATAAAAATGCACAAGAGAGCGAAAGCGGTCTCTAATCAGTCAATCAAGCAGGGTTTTATTCTATGACGACTATTCTCAAGCATCTTCCGGTTGGACAACGTATTGGCATCGCTTTCTCAGGTGGCCTGGATACCAGCGCTGCACTACTGTGGATGCGCCAGAAGGGAGCGGTTCCGTACGCCTATACCGCGAACCTGGGTCAGCCGGATGAGGACGACTATGATGCCATTCCTCGTCGCGCTAAAGAGTATGGTGCAGAGAACGCGCGCCTGATTGACTGCCGTAAGCAACTGGTCGCTGAAGGTATCGCGGCTATTCAGTGCGGTGCGTTCCATAACACCACCGGCGGCCTGACCTATTTCAACACCACCCCGCTGGGCCGTGCGGTCACCGGCACCATGCTGGTTGCGGCGATGAAAGAAGACGGCGTCAACATCTGGGGTGACGGCAGTACCTATAAAGGCAACGATATTGAACGTTTCTATCGTTATGGCCTGCTGACCAACGCCGAACTGCAGATCTACAAGCCGTGGCTGGATACCGACTTCATCGACGAGCTGGGTGGCCGTCATGAGATGTCCGAGTTTATGATCGCCTGCGGTTTCGACTATAAGATGTCTGTCGAGAAAGCTTACTCCACTGACTCCAACATGCTGGGTGCGACGCACGAAGCGAAAGACCTGGAATTCCTGAACTCAAGCGTGAAGATCGTTAACCCGATCATGGGCGTGAAGTTCTGGGACGAGAACGTCAAAATCCAGGCTGAAGAAGTGACCGTGCGTTTCGAACGCGGCCATCCGGTTGCGCTGAACGGTAAAACTTTCTCTGACGATGTTGAGCTGATGCTGGAAGCTAACCGTATTGGCGGTCGTCACGGTCTGGGCATGAGCGATCAGATTGAAAACCGCATCATCGAAGCGAAAAGCCGCGGCATCTATGAAGCCCCGGGAATGGCGCTGCTGCACATCGCTTACGAGCGTCTGCTGACCGGCATTCACAACGAAGACACCATTGAGCAGTATCACTCTCATGGCCGTCAGTTGGGTAAACTGCTGTATCAGGGCCGCTGGTTCGATCCACAGGCGCTGATGCTGCGCGATGCGCTGCAGCGTTGGGTGGCAAGCGCAATCACCGGTGAAGTAACGCTGGAACTGCGTCGCGGTAACGACTACTCCATCCTGAACACCGTGTCTGACAACCTGACCTATAAAGCAGAGCGTCTGACCATGGAGAAAGGTGAATCCGTGTTCTCGCCGGACGATCGTATCGGTCAGCTGACTATGCGTAACCTGGACATCACCGATACCCGCGAGAAGCTGTTCAACTATGTTGAGAATGGCCTGCTCTCCGCGAATTCCGGTAACGGTCTGCCGCAGGTTGAAAACCTGGAGCACAGCGATAAGAAGTAATCGCTGATATAACGTGCAAAAGGCGTCCTATGGACGCCTTTTTTGTGGACTTTCGTAGGGCGGGTAAGCGCAGCGTCACCCGCCATTTTGCCCGGTGGCGCTGCGCTTACCGGGCCTACAAAACCACACCTCAGAATATGCAGACGAAAAAAAAGACGTCTTTCGACGTCTTTCTTCTGGAATATTGGTACCGAGGATGGGACTCGAACCCACAAGCCCGTTAGGGCACTACCACCTCAAGGTAGCGTGTCTACCAATTCCACCACCTCGGTACAGAATACTTAGTGCGGGATATCGCTGGTCGGCTTAGCCGGTGCAGCTGGCTGAGTTTGCTCAGTTTTCGCTGGCGCACTCAGGTTTTCCCACTCGCTTCCTTTGCTGGTCTTGTTGCTGTTGATATTGCCAAGCACCAGACTGATGATGAAGAACAGCGTAGCCAGAATCGCCGTTGTGCGGGTCATGAAGTTCGCAGAACCACTTGAACCGAACAGCGTACCGGAAGCGCCTGCTCCGAAGGAGGCTCCCATATCAGCGCCTTTACCTTGCTGCAGCATAATCAGCGCTACGAGAGCGATGGCTACAATAAGGAAAACAACTAAAAGAGCTTCGTACATAATCAACCTGTTCCTTGCGGATTTGCCGCATACCAATGCTTCGACCAATTAGCAGGATTTTTGTTTCCCACTGAAGCGGGTGTGAATACTAACCAAAGCGAATGACCTTCGCAAGGGCATTTTTGACGCATTGTATCAACTGCGGAAAAAAACAGCAAAAAGCCATTAATTGCTTAAAACAAAGGCGACAAAAGCCGCCTTTTTATACATTTAGCGTGCACAATTATGCAGCTTTCACAGCATCCGCAATACGGTGTGCAAATTCGGTTACCTGCGCTTCGTCTTCACCTTCCACCATCACGCGGATCAGCGGTTCAGTACCGGACTTACGCAGCAGCACACGCCCACGATTGCCCAGGGCCGCTTCAACGTCAGCCATCACCGCTTTGACGTTCTCGTTTTCCAGCGGATCGCCTTTACCGGCAGTGAAGCGTACGTTAACCAGGATCTGTGGGAACATTTTCATCCCGCTGCACAGATCGTGCAGGCTCATATGGTTGCGCGCCATTGCAGCAACCACCTGCAGCGCGGCCACGATACCGTCACCGGTGGTGGTTTTATCGAGCAGGATCACGTGACCCGAGTTTTCTGCGCCGATGCGCCAGCCCTTCTCCTGCAATTTTTCCAGCACATAGCGGTCACCCACTTTCGCGCGGACAAACGGAATACCGAGCTGTTTCAGCGCCAGTTCCAGGCCCATGTTACTCATCAGCGTGCCCACCGCACCGCCGCGCAGCTGGCCCTGACGCAGGCCCTCACGGGCAATGATGTAGAGGATCTGATCGCCGTCGACCTTGTTACCTTCGTGGTCGACCATGATCACGCGGTCACCGTCGCCGTCCAGCGCAATGCCCAGGTCGGCTTTCTCTGCCAGAACACGCGCCTGCAGGGCACGAACGTCAGTTGCCCCCACCTGCTCGTTAATGTTCAGACCATCCGGCTCGCAGCCAATGGTGATGACTTTCGCACCCAGTTCGCGGAAGACATTCGGGGCGATGTGATAGGTCGCGCCATTAGCACAGTCCACCACAATTTTGAGGTGAGCCAGGCTCAGCTCATTCGGGAAGGTGCCTTTACAGAATTCGATATAACGGCCCGCCGCATCAACGATACGGTTCGCTTTACCCAGCTCTGCGGAATCAACGCAGGTGATCTCTTTTTCCATTTCGGCTTCAATGGCTTCTTCCACGTCATCCGGGAGCTTGGTGCCTTCAATGGAGAAGAATTTAATGCCGTTGTCGTAGAACGGGTTGTGAGAAGCTGAGATAACAATCCCCGCTTCCGCACGGAAGGTACGCGTCAGATACGCGACTGCAGGCGTCGGCATTGGGCCCGTAAAGGACGCGGACAGTCCAGCCGCCGCCAGACCCGCTTCCAGCGCTGACTCCAGCATATAGCCGGAAATACGGGTGTCTTTACCGATAATGATCTTACGGGAACCATGACGCGCCAGCACTTTGCCAGCAGCCCAGCCGAGCTTCAGGACAAAATCAGGGGTGATGGGAGCATCGCCTACACGCCCACGGATACCATCGGTACCAAAATACTTACGATTACTCATAGCGTTTGTTTTCCTTCGCTGCCAGTGTGGCTTCCACCACACGCATGGCTTCTACTGTTTCTTTGACGTCATGGACACGAATAATGTGCGCGCCCTGCATCGCCGCAATCACCGCGCAGGCCAGGCTGCCGCTCAGGCGTTCGCTCGGCCCCACGTTCAGCAACTGCCCAATCATCGACTTTCTCGACATCCCCACCAGCAGCGGCAGGTCAAAGTGATGGAATTCCGATAAGCGCGCGAGCAACGCATAATTGTGGGAGAGATTTTTACCGAAACCGAACCCCGGGTCGAGCAACAATTTCTCTTTTGGGATACCTGCACGTTCGCAGCGCGCAATATGTTCAATAAAGAAGCGATTCACGTCGGCAAAGACATCATCATACTTCGGTGCTTCCTGCATGGTTTTCGGCTGACCCTGCATATGCATCAGGCATACCGGTAACCCGGTCTCTGCCGCGGCTTCCAGTGCGCCAGGCTCGGTGAGTGAACGAATATCATTGATAATGTGAGCGCCCACTCTCGCCACTTCACGAATCACTTCGGGTTTAGAGGTATCAACGGAGATCCATACTTCAAACCGCTGCGCGATAGCTTCAACCACCGGCACCACGCGCGCCAGCTCTTCTTCCACAGACACGTCCGCCGCACCAGGACGCGTCGATTCGCCGCCCACGTCAATAATGGTGGCGCCCGCATTAATCATTAAATTCGCGTGCTTAACCGCCTCGATAAGCGTGTTATGCGTGCCGCCGTCTGAGAAAGAGTCAGGGGTAACATTCAGGATCCCCATCACATGGGGATGTGAAAGATCGAGATGCGAGTCCTGAGCGAATAATTTCATGGCGAAATCCCTGGTATCTATATCGTTAAACAGAAATGAAAAACCCCGGAGCAAGCTCCAGGGTTTGAGTTACAGACAAACGCTTCAACAGCAGTGGCTTACTTATCGCCCAACTGTTCTGACATGGTGTTGCCCGGGTTTGGCGTACGCGGTTCATCAACCGGACGCGGCGCACGCGGGGTGCCATTGTTGTCAGAATTATTGGAAGCGCCTGGGTCTTCCCAGCCCGCTGGCGGACGCACTTCACGGCGCGCCATCAGGTCGTCAATCTGCGGTGCATCGATGGTCTCATATTTCATGAGCGCATCTTTCATCGAATGCAGGATGTCCATATTGTCGGTCAGGATCTGGCGTGCACGTGCGTAGTTACGCTCTACCAGAGATTTTACTTCCTGATCGATGATACGAGCCGTCTCATCGGACATATGTTTCGCTTTAGCCACAGAACGGCCCAGGAATACTTCACCCTCTTCCTCTGCATACAGCAGCGGACCGAGTTTGTCGGAGAAGCCCCACTGCGTCACCATGTTACGCGCCAGGTTTGTCGCAACTTTAATGTCGTTGGACGCACCGGTAGAAACATGTTCCACACCGTAGATAATCTCTTCTGCCAGACGACCGCCGTACAGGGTCGAAATCTGGCTTTCCAGCTTCTGACGGCTGGCGCTGATCGCGTCGCCTTCAGGCAGGAAGAAAGTCACACCCAGCGCACGACCGCGCGGAATAATCGTCACTTTATGCACCGGATCGTGTTCCGGCACGAGGCGACCGATAATCGCGTGCCCCGCTTCGTGGTATGCCGTGGACTCTTTCTGCGCTTCCGTCATCACCATGGAGCGACGTTCCGCGCCCATCATGATTTTGTCTTTCGCTTTCTCAAACTCCACCATAGATACGACGCGCTTGTTACCGCGAGCGGCAAACAGAGCAGCTTCGTTGACCAGGTTCGCCAGGTCCGCACCGGAGAAGCCTGGAGTACCGCGCGCAATGATTGCCGCGTCGATATCTGGCGCCAGCGGTACGCGACGCATGTGAACTTTCAGAATCTGTTCACGACCGCGAACGTCCGGCAGACCCACAACAACCTGACGGTCGAAACGGCCTGGACGCAGCAGCGCAGGGTCAAGTACGTCCGGACGGTTAGTCGCCGCGATAACGATGATACCTTCGTTACCTTCGAAGCCGTCCATCTCAACCAGCATCTGGTTCAGCGTCTGTTCACGTTCATCATGACCACCGCCCAGGCCTGCGCCACGCTGGCGGCCCACGGCGTCGATTTCATCGATGAAGATAATGCACGGTGCTGCTTTCTTGGCCTGCTCGAACATGTCACGCACACGAGATGCACCGACACCCACGAACATTTCGACGAAGTCAGAACCTGAAATAGTAAAGAACGGCACCTTCGCTTCACCTGCGATGGCTTTCGCCAGCAGGGTTTTACCGGTACCCGGAGGGCCAACCATCAGCACGCCTTTCGGGATCTTACCGCCCAGCTTCTGGAAACGGCTCGGTTCACGCAGGTATTCAACCAGTTCACCCACCTCTTCTTTCGCTTCGTCACAACCGGCGACGTCAGCGAAAGTAGTCTTGATCTGGTCTTCCGTCAGCATACGCGCCTTGCTCTTACCGAACGACATGGCACCTTTGCCACCGCCGCCCTGCATCTGACGCATAAAGAAGATCCAGACGCCAATAAGAAGCAGCATCGGGAACCAGGAAATGAAGATAGAAGCCAGCAGGCTTGGTTCTTCTGGCGGCTCACCTACCACCTTGACGTTTTTGGTCAGAAGGTTATCAAGCAGCTTAGGATCGTTCACCGGGATGTAAGTCGTGTAACGGTTACTATCTTTCTTGGTAACGTTGATCTCACGTCCGTTGATACGCGCTTCGCGAACCTGGTCCTGATTGACCTCCTGCAGGAAGGTAGAATAATCCACCTTGCGGCCATTCGACTCGCTGGGCCCAAAGCTCTGGAATACTGACATCAGCACAACGGCAATGACCAGCCAGAGTATTAGGTTTTTCGCCATGTCACTCAAGGGATTAACCTCATATTACAACTGTGTTAAAAACAGCGTCAGGATACTCTATATCCAGTTTCATTCAAACTTTCGCCTGAAATCTACCGGTTATCATTTTCGCCCGGTCGCTACAATATACACTTCTCGGGAACGGGCCCGGGAAGAGTCCGGCTTACGAACTTTAACCTTCGCAAACAGGGAGCGAATTTCCTTAAGATACTCCTCGAAACCTTCGCCCTGAAACACCTTCACAACAAAACTACCACCAGGCGCTAGTACATCACGACACATTTCTAACGCTAGCTCCACCAGATACATGGCGCGGGGGATATCCACCGCCGGTGTTCCGCACATATTTGGTGCCATATCTGACATGACAACCTGGACCTTACTGTCACCTACACGATCAAGTAACGCTTTCAGCACTAATTCATCACGAAAGTCGCCCTGAAGGAAGTCGACACCGACGATGGGATCCATTGGTAAAAGATCGCACGCGATGATTCGGCCCGTTCCGCCGATCTGCGTAACCGCATACTGGGACCATCCGCCAGGTGCCGCACCGAGGTCAACAACCGTCATCCCCGGCTTAAAAAGTTTGTCACTTTGCTGTATTTCATCAAGTTTAAACCAGGCACGGGAACGTAACCCCTTTTTCTGTGCCTGTTGAACATATTTATCGCTAAAGTGTTCCTGAAGCCAGCGGCTGGAGCTGGCAGAACGCTTTTTACCTGTCATTTAACATTTCCGTCCTGGTTCATCGTTACCTGCCTGTGACGTAAATTTCTACGCAGCTATTTGGCGATATAAGGGAGATGGCGGTAGAATGAACCGTTTTCAATCCCAACGTAAGCAAAAATATACGATGAATCTGAGTACTAAACAAAAACAGCACCTTAAAGGTCTGGCACATCCGCTCAAGCCTGTAGTGATGCTTGGCAACAATGGTTTGACCGAAGGGGTGCTTGCCGAGATTGAACAAGCGCTGGAACACCACGAGCTGATCAAGGTGAAAATCGCCTCTGAAGACAGAGACACTAAAAACCTGATCGTGGAAGCCATCGTGCGCGAAACCGGCGCCTGTAATGTACAGGTCATCGGTAAAACGCTGGTGCTCTACCGCCCATCTAAAGAGCGTAAAATCTCGCTGCCACGCTAAGGATATCCTGAATCAAACACATTTTCTGTGTGAAACGAGGGATTTCTGTCAGCAGGCGAGCAAAATGCCATGCTCCTTGAGTTGATAAAAGGCCGCTATGCGGCCTTTTTCTTTTCTTTACAATGTATCAACATCTTAGTAGAGAAGCGAATTACAGGTATTCAACCTTGATAATTTCGTATTCCACTTCACCGCCAGGGGTGCGGATGGTGACAACATCGTCCTGCTCTTTGCCAATCAGGCCGCGAGCAATCGGAGAGTTCACTGAAATCAGGTTCTGTTTGAAGTCAGCTTCATCATCACCCACGATGCGATAGGTCTGCTCTTCGTCGTTGTCCAGGTTCAGCACGGTAACGGTAGAACCAAAGATCACACGCCCGTTGTTAGGCATTTTGGTGATATCAATAACCTGTGCATTGGACAGTTTTGCTTCGATATCTTTAATACGCCCTTCACAGAAGCCCTGCTGCTCACGCGCGGCGTGGTATTCAGCGTTCTCTTTCAGGTCGCCATGCTCGCGCGCATCCGCGATAGCGGCGATGATTTCAGGGCGACGCACGGATTTCAGAAAATCCAGCTCTTCGCGCAGTTTTTCGGCACCACGTAAGGTCATCGGAATAGCTTGCATTTGTTATACCTCTTAAACATTCCTGTTGGGAGCAGTGTTCCCTGCTCCTGCCCCCCTAAGCGGGCAAGAAGCAAAAAGAAAACCGACCCGGGAGCAATGCCCCAGGTCAGCAGCAATTTTTCAGTTTGATACGCATTTTACCGCGAAGTTCACTATGGGTCATCGTTTACTTTGCAGTGCCATGCACCGTAGTATGACGGTTTGTTTTCGGGTTGTTAGCGCGAGATTATGCGATTTTCCAGATTTATCATCGGATTGACTACCAGTATAACGTTCACCGCCCAGGCCGCGAATGTTGATGAGTACATTAATCAGCTCCCCGCAGGCGCGAACCTCGCCCTGATGGTGCAGAAGGTTGGCGCACAGGCTCCCGAGATTGACTATCACAGTCAACAGATGGCGCTGCCTGCCAGTACCCAAAAGGTGATCACCGCCCTCGCCGCCCTGCTCCAGCTCGGCCCTGATTTCCGTTTTACGACCACACTCGAGACCAAAGGTAACGTCGAGGGAGGCGCACTGAAAGGCGATCTTATCGCCCGTTTTGGCGGCGATCCGACCTTTAAGCGCCAGGATATCCGCAATATGGTTGCGGTACTGAAAAAATCTGGCGTACAGAAAATTGATGGCAATGTGCTGATCGACACATCCATCTTTGCCAGCCACGATAAAGCCCCAGGCTGGCCGTGGAACGACATGACACAATGTTTTAGCGCCCCGCCCGCCGCAGCAATCGTTGACCGTAACTGCTTCTCGGTTTCGCTTTACAGCGCGCAAAAGCCGGATGATTTAGCGTTTATCCGTATAGCGTCCTACTACCCGGTCACCATGTTTAGCCAGGTCCGCACGCTGGCGAAAGGCTCCCCGGATGCGCAATATTGTGAGCTGGACGTCGTGCCAGGGGATCTTAACCGCTTCACGCTTACCGGCTGCCTGACGCAGCGCGCCGATCCGCTGCCGCTGGCCTTTGCGATACAGGATGGTGCAAGCTATGCGGGTGCCATTTTGAAAGATGAACTGAAACAAGCGGGCATAACCTACACCGGCACGCTGCTTCGCCAGACGCAGGTCAACCAGCCCGGCACGGTCATCGCCAGCAAACAGTCTCCGCCGCTGCACGATTTACTGCGAATCATGCTGAAAAAGTCTGACAACATGATTGCCGACACCGTGTTCCGCATGATTGGCCACGCGCGTTTCGGCGTGCCGGGCACCTGGCGCGCGGGTTCAGACGCCGTTCGTCAGATCCTGCGCCAGCAGGCCGGGATCGAGCTGGGCAATACCATCGCCGTCGATGGCTCCGGATTATCGCGTCATAATTTGATCTCTCCGGCCACGATGATGCAGGTGCTTCAGTACATTGCACAGCATGACACTGAGCTAAACTTTATTTCAATGCTGCCGCTGGCCGGGCATGACGGTTCGCTGCAGTATCGCGCCGGGCTTCACGCTGCCGGCGTGGATGGCAAAGTATCCGCTAAGACAGGCTCGCTGCAGGGGGTTTACAACCTTGCAGGCTTTATCACTACCGCCAGCGGACAACGTATGGCATTCGTGCAGTATCTTTCCGGCTATGCCGTCGAACCGGCCGACCAGCGCAATCGTCGTATTCCTCTGGTTCGATTCGAAAGCAGGCTCTATAAGGACATCTACCAGAATAACTAGCGATGAAACTACTCATAGTTGAAGACGATCTGTTATTGCAGGAAGGGCTGGCGCTGGGGCTGGCCAATGAAGGCTATGCTCTCGACTGCGCTGGCACCGCAGCGGAGGCGGACTCTCTGATCCAGAGCGGGGAATACAGCCTGGTGATCCTCGATTTGGGCTTGCCAGATAAAGACGGCGCCACGCTGCTCAGTCAGTGGCGACGTCGCGGTATCGCCAACCCTGTATTGATCCTGACGGCACGCGATGCCATTGAGGATCGTATCACCGGCCTCGACGCAGGCGCAGATGATTACCTGGTGAAGCCTTTTGCGCTTGCGGAGCTGCAGGCGCGAGTGCGAGCGTTGATTCGCCGTTATCTGGGCCATAGTGATAACTTACTGACCGACGGCGATATTACGCTGAATTTGCAAACCCAGCAGGTACTACGCCGTGACCAGGCTGTAGAGGTGACGCCAAAAGAGTTCGCTTTGCTTACGCGTCTGATCATGCGCAGCGGGCAAACGGTGCACAGAGAAACGCTTCAGCAGGATATCTACTCCTGGCAGGACGACCCGGGGTCAAATACCCTTGAAGTTCACATTCACAACCTGCGTCGCAAGCTAGGCAAGGACAGAATCAAAACCGTCCGTGGCGTTGGCTATCGCCTTGAGAGCCAGAAATGAACAGCATGCGTCGGCGTTTGATGGTGCTGCTGGCGGTTATTCTCTTATTTTTCCAGCTGATAAGCGTCATCTGGCTGTGGCATGAAAGCCGTGAGCAGATTGGTTTTCTGGTGAATGAAACGCTGTCGGCAAAAGCCCGCAATAACCATGTCGAAAAAGAGATCCGCGAGGCGATCGCTTCCCTTCTCGTCCCTTCTCTGGTGATGGTCGGTTTCACGCTGCTGTTTTCATTCTGGGCGGTCACCTGGATAACCCGACCGCTGAATAAACTGCGTGACAGCCTGGCTAACCGTTCGGCGGATAACTTAACTCCGCTTCCTATGTATTCCGACATGGAAGAAATAGGCGCGGTGACAACCTCCCTGAACCAGCTGCTCGCCCGGCTGGACAATACTATTCAGCAGGAGCGTCTCTTCACCGCTGACGCCGCACACGAGCTTCGAACGCCCCTTGCCGGTATCCGGCTTCATCTGGAGCTTATGGCGCAGTCAGGCGCACCACAGGCCGCGACGTTAATTAGCCGTATCGATCAGCTCATGCATACCGTCGAACAGCTGCTTATGCTGGCCCGTGCCGGACAGGCAATGGCCAGCGGACACTACGAAACCGTGAGCTGGACGGAAAATATCATTGAACCTCTCGGCCTGGGCCATGAAGCCAAAGAGCATACGGTGATTTGGCCCGCTAAAAGTGCGCTCACGGTTCAGGGAGACGCCGTGCTCCTGCGTCTGATGCTGCGCAACCTGCTGGAGAATGCCGGGCGCTACAGCCCGGCAGGGACAACGATTACAGTGACATTAACCGGGGTCGACGGGGGAACGCAGATTAGCGTGATCGATCAGGGGCCCGGTATTGATGAAGCGCACCGACAGTCAATTACCGAGCCATTCCGCCGTCTTGACCAGCGCTACGGTGGCAGCGGTCTGGGCCTGAGTATCGTGCAGCGCATCGTGCAGCTCCACCACGGCAGGTTGACGCTTGAGAATGGCGCTGAAGGTGGTTTGATCGCCAGCTGCTGGCTGCCCGCAACGCTGGAATAAAAAAAAGCCCCCATAATGGGGGCTTTGGACAGATATTAGTGCTTGTAGATGAACTCGACGCCTTCTTCGTCGTCTTCATCCCAGTCATCGTCCCAGTCTTCATCATCTTCTTCCGCTTCCAGCTCTTCGAGCTGCTGACGATGGTAGTCATCCCACATGAATTCGACTTTTTCAGGCTGTTTCGCTTCTTCCGCCTGAACAATTGGGTTCTCAATAATGAAGGTCATCACATCCCAGCACAGATCTTTCACGCCAACCTGGCTTGCCGCAGAGATCAGGTAGTATTTATCTTCCCAACCCATTGCTTCAGCAATCGCTTTCGCTTTCGCTTCCGCTTCGGCTTTGTCCATCAGGTCGATCTTGTTGAAGACCAGCCAGCGTGGTTTATTCGCCAGTTTTTCGCTGTATTTTTCCAGCTCGCCAACGATGATGCGGGCGTTTTCAACCGGATCGGAACCGTCGATAGGATCGATATCGATAAGGTGCAGCAGCACGCGGCAACGCTCAAGGTGTTTCAGGAAGCGAATACCCAGACCCGCGCCTTCCGCAGCGCCTTCAATCAGACCCGGAATATCGGCAACCACAAAGCTCTTCTCGTTATCCATACGGACAACGCCCAGGCTTGGTACCAGCGTGGTAAACGGATAGTCCGCCACTTTTGGTTTCGCCGCAGAAACGGCGCGAATGAACGTCGATTTACCGGCGTTTGGCATACCCAGCATGCCCACGTCTGCCAGAAGCATCAGCTCCAGCTGCAGATCGCGCTTATCACCCGGCGTACCCATCGTTTTCTGACGCGGTGTACGGTTAACGGAGGATTTGAAACGGCTGTTACCCAGACCGTGCCAGCCGCCTTTCGCCACCATCAGGCGCTGACCGTGTTTGGTCATGTCACCCATGGTTTCACCGGTTCCCTGGTCAATCACACGCGTACCGACCGGAACTTTAATGGTGACGTCTTTACCGCGTTTCCCGGTACAGTCACGGCTCTGGCCGTTCTGGCCACGTTCAGCACGGAAGGATTTTTCGAAACGGTAGTCGATCAGCGTGTTGAGGTTCTCATCCGCCTCCAGCCACACGTCACCACCATCCCCGCCGTCGCCGCCGTCAGGACCGCCACGTGGGATATACTTTTCACGGCGGAAGCTCACGCAACCATTGCCGCCATCACCAGCCACGACCAGGATCGTCGCTTCATCAACAAACTTCATTTTACTCTCCGTAACTCATTCGCCTGAGCGGGGGACTACTACAACCGCTTCATTTTTGCGCCAACGTCCCCAAAGACGATGACCAATGGCGGAATACATCGCGCCCGCAACCACGACAAACGCACCGAGATAGCCCAACAGGTTGAGCATCGGTCTGACGAAGACATCGGGCCAGGCCATTGATAACAAATCTGAAAATAACAGCGTAAACAGCGGAGTAAGCGTAATTAACGCGCTCACCTGTGCTGCCTGCCAGCGCGCCATCGCTTCGGCCAGCGCGCCATAACCGACCAGCGTGTTCAGCCCACAAAAAATGAGGCACGCCAGTTGCCAGTCGCTAAGCTGGGAAATCACACCCGGCTTTGCTAATGGCAGCAATGCTATTGTACACAAAGTGTACAGTAAAAAGAGAATCTGCTGTGAGGCAAGACGACGCAATAACACCTTTTGTGCGACGCCATAGCTCACCCAGACCGTTGCTGCCCCCACACCAAAAATTACACCCCATGTGTAATCCGTCAGGCGGGTGAAAATCTCTATCAGACTGGTGTTGAAGAACATCACCAGACCGCACAACAGCATGCTCGCCCCGATAATCTGCGTACCACGCATCTTTTCCTTGAGGATAAAGACGCTGGCAACCATCATGCCCACCGGTGAAAGCTGACCTATCACCTGCGACGCCGTGGGGCTGAGATATTGCAGGGAAGAGCTGAACAGGATGAAGTTACCGAACAGACCGCCCGTCGCGATAGCCAGCAATACCAGCCAGCGCGGTTTGCGGAAAAGCCGCAAGGGTGGAAGCTTACCTTTGATAGCCAGAATGGCCCCGAGGCCGATGCTTGCCATCAGAAAGCGATAAAAGACCACCGTAGGCGGCTCCATCACTTCCAGAACCTGCTTCATTGCAATTGGCAGCGCACCCCAGCACATTGCGGTAGTGAGCGCCAAAAGAATACCAATGCCGGCCTGCTGCTTCATGCCCGTTTTCCCTACAGAAAAAATTACCGGGTTTCCAATGTAAAAAGCCCCGCAACAGGTTGCGGGGCTTTAATCCGTTACCGGACCGAGAAAACCTTACTCAGCAACGATGCTGATGTATTTACGGTTGTTCGGGCCTTTAACTTCAAATTTCACTTTACCGTCTGCTTTAGCAAACAGAGTGTGGTCACGACCGCAACCTACGTTGTTGCCAGCGTGGAATTTGGTACCACGTTGACGAACGATGATGCTACCCGCCAGAACGGATTCGCCACCGAAACGCTTAACGCCAAGACGTTTAGCTTCTGAATCGCGACCGTTACGTGTGGAGCCGCCAGCCTTTTTATGTGCCATTTAAATCTCTCCTCAGGTCTTAGGCGCTGATGCCAGTAATTTTCACATCAGTGAACCACTGACGGTGGCCCTGCTGCTTACGGTAGTGCTTACGACGACGAAACTTAACGATTTTAACTTTCTCGCCACGACCGTGTGCAACAACTTCAGCTTTGATAACGCCGCCATCAACGAAAGGAACGCCGATTTTGACTTCTTCACCGTTTGCGATCATCAGAACTTCTGCGAACTCAACAGATTCGCCAGTTGCGATGTCCAGCTTTTCCAGGCGAACGGTCTGACCTTCGCTTACTCGGTGTTGTTTACCACCACTTTGGAAAACCGCGTACATATAAACTCCGCTTCCGCGCACATCCTCGTATGAATCAGAGTGCGCTATAAATATTCACAATAGGGCGCGAATATTACGCAAAACGCGAGCCTTTGACAAGTGCTACCGTCAATACATGAAGAAAAAAAACACAACACGTACGGTAACGTTTATCTGTGCCGTTTTTTCAGTACAATCAGCACTACTATTGATAAACCGAAACCCTTCGTTACCCCATTGAAGATGGGATCAACAGGATAAAAAGCCCGGCTTTTGCGATGAATTTAGAAAAAATCAACGAGTTAACCGCGCAAGATATGGCGGGTGTGAATGCAGCAATCCTGGAGCAACTCAACTCTGACGTTCAGCTGATCAATCAGTTGGGCTATTACATCGTCAGCGGCGGCGGTAAACGCATTCGTCCGATGATTGCTATTCTGGCTGCCAGAGCCGTTGGCTATCAGGGAAATGCTCACGTCACTATCGCAGCGCTCATCGAATTTATTCACACGGCGACGCTTCTGCATGACGATGTTGTGGATGAATCGGATATGCGTCGCGGCAAAGCCACGGCAAACGCCGCTTTCGGAAACGCAGCCAGCGTCCTGGTGGGGGATTTTATCTATACCCGTGCCTTCCAGATGATGACCAGCCTGGGCTCACTGAAAGTGCTGGAAGTGATGTCCGAAGCCGTAAACGTCATTGCTGAAGGCGAAGTGCTGCAGCTGATGAACGTCAACGACCCTGACATTACCGAAGAAAACTACATGCGCGTCATCTACAGCAAAACTGCGCGCCTCTTTGAAGCGGCTGCCCAGTGTTCCGGCATTCTGGCTGACTGTACCGAAGCACAGGAAAAAGGCCTGCAGGACTATGGCCGCTATCTGGGTACGGCATTCCAACTGATTGATGATTTGCTGGACTACAGTGCGGACGGCGAGACGCTCGGCAAAAACGTGGGCGATGACCTGAACGAAGGCAAACCAACTCTGCCGCTGCTTCATGCTATGCGCAATGGAACAGCCGACCAGGCGAAAATGATCCGTGAAGCGATTGAGCAGGGAAATGGCCGCCATCTTCTGGAACCTGTCCTGGAAACCATGGCTATCTGCGGATCGCTGGAATGGACGCGTCAGCGTGCGGAAGAAGAAGCCGACAAAGCCATCGAAGCGCTTCAGGTCATTCCAGACAGCCCATGGCGTGATGCACTGATTGGTCTTGCCCACATCGCCGTTCAGCGCGACCGTTAATCCCCTTGTTTCTCCCCGCAGCGATAGCGGGGAGATTCCAGTACACACCTGTAAATTCCGTGTTCATGTAAATTCATCGGTTTAGAGACCGCATGAATAAAGCCGTGTCTTATTCTGAATATCCCTTCAAGTAACGCGAACTTTTTAGAACAAGAAGTTGAAATGGGTATAGTAACCGCGTCGTTTCAGAAGAAACGGCGTAGGTGAATCCGAACTTAAGGACGGCGTTATGGATACGAAATTTATCGACTGGCACACGGCTGATATTATTGCCGCACTGCGCAAAAGAGGCACTTCACTGGCAGCAGAGTCCCGCCGCCATGGACTGAGTTCTTCCACTCTGGCAAACGCCCTCACCCGCCCCTGGCCCAAGGGAGAGTTAATTATCGCGACGGCGCTGGATACGCATCCGTGGGTAATTTGGCCTTCGCGCTACCACGATCCCATTACCCATGAATTTATCGACAGATCGCGCATGATTCGCCAGAGAAAGGTAAAAAGAGAACCGCAGGAATAACGCGTTTTTGACAGGAACAGCAACCCCCCGGTCATTGCTGGCAGGGGGCTGCCGGAACGATTACTCGCCCTTCACACGCTCGATGTTGGCACCCAGCGCGCGCAGTTTATCTTCGATACGCTCATAACCACGATCGATGTGATAGATACGGTCCACGATGGTTGTACCTTCCGCGATACAACCCGCCAGCACCAGGCTTGCAGACGCACGCAGATCGGTTGCCATCACCTGAGCACCTGACAGTTTCTCAACGCCGTGGCAGATCACGGTATTACTTTCGATCTCAGCATGCGCGCCCATACGGATCAGCTCCGGTACGTGCATAAAGCGGTTCTCGAAAATGGTTTCTGTGATGAAGCCAGTACCTTCGGCAACCAGGTTCAACAGGGTGAACTGTGCCTGCATGTCCGTAGGGAACGCCGGATGCGGCGCCGTACGCACATTGACCGCTTTTGGACGCTGGCCGTGCATATCGAGGCTGATCCAGTCTTCGCCGATTTCGATATCCGCACCCGCATCGCGCAGTTTCGCCAGCACCGCATCCAGGGTATCTGGCTGCGCATTGCGGCAAACAATCTTCCCGCCAGAAATCGCCGCAGCGACCAGGAAGGTCCCGGTTTCGATACGGTCCGGCAGTACGCGATAGACACCGCCGCCCAGACGCTCAACGCCTTCGATGGTGATACGGTCGGTGCCCTGACCGGAAATCTTCGCCCCCAGCGCCACGAGGAAGTTGGCGGTATCCACAATCTCCGGTTCGCGCGCGGCGTTTTCGATGATGGTAGTACCTTCTGCCAGCGTCGCCGCAGACATAATGGTTACAGTTGCGCCCACGCTCACTTTGTCCATGACGATGTGCGCGCCTTTCAGACGACCATTAACGGACGCTTTAACGTAACCTTCTTCCAGCTTGATCTCGGCGCCCAGTTTTTCCAGACCAAAGATGTGCAGGTCAACCGGACGCGCACCGATGGCGCAGCCGCCCGGCAGAGAGACCTGACCCTGACCAAAACGCGCTACCAGCGGGCCAAGCGCCCAGATGGATGCACGCATGGTTTTCACCAGATCGTAAGGGGCTGAAAAGTTGTTCACCTTGCTGGCGTCGATCCAGACGGAACCGTTACGCTCAACTTTCGTGCCCAGTTGGGTGAGCAGCTTCATGGTGGTGTCGATATCTTTCAGCTTCGGTACGTTCTGAATTTCTACCGGCTCTTCAGCCAGCAGCGCAGCAAAGAGGATTGGCAGCGCGGCGTTTTTAGCGCCAGAAATTGTGACTTCGCCCTGGAGACGCGTTGGCCCCTGTACACGAAATTTATCCATTGTGTGCTCTCTTATAAATTCAACCGTGCTGCGGGCCTGTCGCCCTCAGCTCAAAAACCGTTTAGTTTGCGATCGCGTGCCCACTCTTGCGGGGTGAACGCTTTAATCGACAGGGCGTGGATGCGGTTATCCGCAATATATTCCATCAGCGGCGCGTACACAGCCTGCTGTTTCTTCACGCGGCTCATACCGTCGAACATCTCACCCACAGCAATAACCTGGAAGTGACTGCCATCGCCAGTGACGTGGGCTTCCTGAAGGGAGAGTGCATTCATCAGCACTGTCTGGATTTCATGATTTTCCATGGGCTCTTAATCATCTGATAGTGAAAACAAGCCCAACATCTTAGAGCAAAGTGGCGTTGTCTTAAACAAGCAAAAAGCCCCGACGATGAAACAGTCAGGGCTTTCGGAAGTAACGCACTGAAAATATTAACGAGGCAGTACGTCCTGAGGGAGATTGTAGAGCTGCGCAAGGGTCACGACATTATCGCTCGCGCCGTGAAGCGTGACGCTTGTCCCCTGCTTTTTCCCCACGGCAATCAGATGGGCAAGCAGCGCAACACCTGCCGTATCTACCCGCGTGACGTCTGTCAAATCGATAAGCGTCACGCCCTGCATCGCTTCGTGGCGTTTGTCCCACAGTGGGTTCAGCAGATCCTGATCCAGTTCACCGGACAGCTTTAATGTCTCGCCTTCACGCGACCAGCTGAGTTGCTGTGACATTACTTCTTCTCGTCCAGGGTAATTTTCTGGCGAGAGATAGACTGCAGCTGAGCGGTCAGGCCATCAATGCCTTTGGTGCGCAGCAGGTCGCTCCATTCGTTCTGTTTGGTGGTGATCATGCTTACCCCTTCGGCAATCATGTCATACGCCTGCCAGTGACCGGTCTGGCTGTTTTTACGCCACTGGAAATCCAGACGAACCGGCGGACGACCGTTAGGATCGTTGATCGTCACACGGATAGGGACGATAGTCGCATCGCCCAGCGGCTGCTCAGGCGCAATCTGATAGGTCTGACCGTGGTACATCGCCAGAGCCTGGCCATAAGCCTGTTTCAGGTATTCACGGAACGCGGCAAAGTAGGCATCACGCTGCGCAGGGGTCGCGTCTTTGTAGTAACGTCCCAGCACCAGCGCACCCGCATATTTAATCTGCACGTACGGCAGCAGCTCCTGGTCAACAACTTCACGCAGATAATCAGGATTAGCACGAATTTTAGGCTGTTCGTTTTTAAGACGGTCGAAGGTCTTTTTCGCCGCTTCGTCCATCAGTTTGTACGGGTTACTCTGATCCGCAGCGTGGGTGGCGGTTAGAGGGGCGATGACCAGCATGGCAACCATTAACAGTCGTTTAAACATGAATGACTTCTCCTGATATTAATTCGCAGCACCTGGCGTCGGTGCGACGTCGGTATGATCTTCGCTCTGCGCTGGGGCAGCGTCGGATTTTTTCTCATCCCCTTTACTGCTGTAAAGGAACTGACCAATCATATCCTCCAGCACCATCGCGGATTTCGTATCCTGAATGACGCTACCGTCTTTAAGGATAGTCGTTCCCAGCTCGGGGTCTTCAAAGCCGACGTTAAGCGCCAGATATTGTTCGCCCAGCAGGCCGGAAGTGCGGATAGAAAGGGAGCTGGTGTCCGGGATATGGTTGTAACGCTCTTCGATATCCATCGCGACGCGTGGCAGATAGGTTTTCTCATCAAGCGTAATGTCAGATACGCGTCCGATCACCACGCCGCCGATGCGAACCGGTGAACGCGCCTTCAGCCCGCCGATGTTATCGAAGGTGGCATAGATGCGATACGTCGGCTCGGTGCGCACAGACGTGATATCCGCCGCTCTCAGGCAGATAAACAGTGCGGCCAGTAGCGCCAGCAGCAGGAATACACCGACCCAAATTTCATTTTTTCTCGTTTGCATGAACTCAATTCCCAAACATCAGTGCGGTGAGCACAAAATCCAGACCCAGTACGGCCAGCGACGAATGTACGACTGTACGTGTTGTTGCGCGGCTAATGCCCGCCGACGTCGGGATGGCATCGTATCCATTGAACAATGCAATCCAGGTGACCGTAATGGCAAATACCACGCTTTTAATCAGGCAGTTAACCAGATCCATCCGCAGGTCGATGGCGTCCTGCATAGCGGACCAGAAGAAACCGGCATCAATGCCTTTCCAGTGCACGCCAACCAGCGAACCGCCCCAGATACCCACGGCGACAAACAGAATAGTCAGTAACGGTAAAGAGATCACCCCAGCCCAGAAACGCGGCGAGATCACGCGACGCAGCGGATCGACCGCCATCATCTCCATGCTGGAGAGCTGCTCGGTCGCACGCATCAGGCCAATTTCAGCCGTTAATGCCGACCCCGCGCGCCCGGCGAACAGCAGCGCCGCCACAACCGGCCCCAGCTCGCGCAGCAGCGAGAGCGCCACCAGCATCCCAAGGCTGGTTTCCGCACTGTAGGTTGTCAGAACAAGATAGCCCTGTAGCCCAAGCACCATACCGATAAACAGACCGGAGACAATGATGATGAGCATCGACAGCACGCCGACATTATAAAGCTGCCGCACCAGCAGCGGTGCGTGCTTGCGGAATTCCGGCTTGCCGACCAGCGCGTTGAATAACATCAATCCGGCACGCCCGAACGTCCTGATGGTTTTTATGCCACGGTGTCCGAGAGCGGCCAACGCATTTAACAGCATGAGTGGCTTAACTCCCTATTCCCAGTAAATCGTCACGATAGTCGCCTGCCGGGTAGCGGAACGGCACGGGGCCATCGGCAATACCGTCGAGGAACTGCCGCACGCGCGGATCGCAATTTTCCTGCAGCGCCTGAGCGCTGCCGTGTGCGACGATCTTTTTGTCCGCCACGATATAGGCGTAATCGGCAATGCTCAATACTTCAGGTACGTCGTGAGATACCACAATGCAGGTGACGCCAAGCGCGCTGTTCAGTTCAGAGATGAGCTTAACAAGCACGCCCATCGTGATGGGATCCTGTCCAACAAACGGTTCGTCGAACATGATTAAATCAGGTTCTAATGCAATGGCTCGCGCCAGCGCGGCGCGGCGCGCCATCCCGCCGGACAGCTCCGAAGGCATCAGCTTCGCGGCGCCCCGCAAACCGACGGCTTCGAGCTTCATCATCACCGTGCTTTTCAGCAGTTCAGGCGGCAGGCTGGTATGCTCGCGCAGCGGATAGGCCACGTTATCAAAGACATTCATGTCGGTGAACAAGGCTCCCGACTGAAAGAGCATGCTCATGCGTTTGCGGACAGTATACAGACGCGAGCGTGACATCTCCGGGATGTTTTCGCCATCGAAGAGGATTTCACCGCGATCGGGTGGGATTTGCCCACCAATGAGGCGCAGCAGGGTCGTTTTACCGATCCCGGACGGCCCCATGATGGCAGTGATCTTGCCACGTGGTACGGTCAATGAAATATCATCAAATATCAATCTGTTGGCGCGAGAAAAACTCACGCCGCGAACATCGACTAAATTCGCCATCGTTTGGCTCATTTATGGTTCCTTTATTACCCTGCTCACGTTAAGGCATGCCGCCTGAATCAGCCCTCAACTCTGCATTTTTACAGAATAATAGCCGTTGAGGTTAGCGAAAGCTGGCATTTGTTTTACTTTTCCGGCGCATAAAGTCAAAATTAGGAATTCGTTACGCCTCAGACTGTATGCAGTCCAGCCATTCCCGTGCGATGGACCGACGAGTATACCTGAAGAAAGGACTTTTGATGCTTTTAGCAACAGCACTGTTAATAATTGGTTTACTTTTGGTGGTCTACAGTGCTGACCGTTTAGTGTTTGCTGCATCTATCCTGTGTCGCCTGACGGGCGTACCGCCTGTCGTCATCGGGATGACCGTTGTCAGTGTGGGAACGTCACTTCCTGAAATCATCGTCTCTGTCTCGGCATCGCTGCATGGTCAGTTAGACCTGGCAGTAGGTACCGCGATTGGCTCCAACATCGTTAATATACTCTTGATTTTAGGCCTGGCCGCACTGCTCCATCCATTTCGCGTGCATTCTGATGTTCTGCGCCGCGAATTGCCGCTAATGTTAATCGTAAGCCTGCTGGCAGGCTGCGTATTTTACGATGGTGTGCTGAGCTACAGTGACGGCATTTTCCTGCTGGCGCTGGCCGTTATTTGGCTGCTGTATAGTGTTAAAATCGCCCGTCTGGCTGAGAAGCAGGGTCAGGATAGCCTCACGCGGGAGCAGGTCGCCGAACTGCCGCGAGAAGGCACGCTACCTGTTGCCCTGCTCTGGCTTGGCGTTGCGCTGATCATCATGCCGATGGCAACGCGCATGGTCGTGGATAACGCGACGGTGCTGGCGAACTATTTCGCCATCAGTGAACTGACCATTGGCCTGACGGTGATTGCCATCGGCACCAGCCTGCCGGAGCTGGCCACGGCCATTGCGGGGGCACGGAAAGGTGAGGATGACATTGCCATTGGTAATATCATCGGTTCCAACATATTTAATATCGCCATTGTGATGGGCCTGCCGGCCCTGATTACGCCAGGGCCTTTTAATCCCCTGGCGTTCTCACGTGACTACGGCGTGATGTTATTGGTCAGCGTGATATTTGCCCTGCTCTGCTGGCGGCGGCAACGACAGATCGGCAAAGGCGCAGGCGCGCTGCTGACGGGTGGATTTATCGTATGGATGGCGATGCTGTACTGGCTCTCGCCTCTTCTCTCTGGGTAAACGGAAACGCATTATGTCGCAAATAGAATTGCAGCCGGGTTTTGACTTTCAGAAAGCAGGCAAAGAGGTTCTGGAGATTGAACGTGAAGGTCTGGCGCAGTTAGATCAGTACATTAATCAGGATTTTAGTCTGGCATGTGAGAAGATGTTCTACTGTGCCGGCAAAGTCGTGGTGATGGGGATGGGTAAGTCCGGCCACATTGGACGCAAAATGGCGGCAACGTTTGCCAGCACCGGAACCTCTTCCTTCTTTGTACATCCGGGGGAAGCCGCGCACGGTGACCTGGGTATGGTCACGCCGCAGGATATCGTCATCGCGCTGTCCAACTCCGGGGAGTCCAATGAAATTCTGGCGCTGATCCCGGTACTGAAACGACTGCAGGTGCCGCTTATTTGCATGACCAGCCGTCCGGAAAGCAGCATGGCGCGGGCGGCGGATATTCACCTGTGCGTGAAAGTGCCCAAGGAGGCCTGTCCGCTCGGCCTGGCGCCGACGTCCAGCACCACGGCCGCGCTGGTCATGGGTGATGCGCTTGCCGTCGCGCTGCTCGAAGCCCGCGGTTTTACGCCGGAGGATTTCGCACTTTCCCACCCCGGCGGCGCGCTGGGGCGCAAGCTTCTGCTTCGGGTTAACGATATTATGCACACCGGGGATGAGATCCCTCACGTCAGTAAAGAAGCCTCCCTGCGTGATGCGCTGCTGGAAATCACCCGTAAGAATCTGGGTATGACGGTCGTGTGCGACGGTCTGATGAAAATTCAGGGGATCTTCACCGATGGCGACCTGCGTCGCGTGTTCGACATGGGTGTAGATGTCCGCACGCTCGGCATTGCCGACGTGATGACGCCGGGCGGTATCCGCGTCCGTCCGGGTACGCTGGCGGTGGATGTGCTGAACCTGATGCAGTCCCGTCACATTACCTCAGTGATGGTTGCCGATGGCGACCAGTTGCTGGGTGTGGTACATATGCATGATCTGCTGCGCGCAGGCGTAGTGTAATGAAGGATAAGACAATGAGTAATGCGGGTGCATCCCTTGCAACCTGTTATGGACCGGTCAGCACCCAGATGATGGCGAAGGCGGAAAACATTCGTCTGCTCATCCTGGACGTGGATGGCGTACTTTCCGATGGCCTGATTTACATGGGCAATAATGGTGAAGAGCTGAAAGCGTTTAACGTTCGCGACGGCTACGGTATCCGCTGTGCGCTCACCTCGGGTATTGAGGTGGCTATCATCACCGGGCGAAAAGCTAAACTGGTAGAAGACCGTTGTGAAACCTTAGGAATTACCCATCTGTATCAGGGTCAATCCGATAAGATGGCGGCGTTTAAGGATTTACTGGGTAAACTGGCTATCGCACCGGAAAACGTGGCCTACGTCGGAGACGATCTGATTGACTGGCCCGTGATGGCTGAAGTCGGGCTGAGCATCGCCGTTGCCGATGCGCATCCGCTGCTGATCCCGCGCGCTGATTATGTCACCCACATCAACGGGGGCCGTGGTGCCGTACGTGAAGTCTGCGATCTGCTTTTGCTGGCGCAGGGCAAGCTTGATGAGGCCAAAGGGCAATCGATATGAGTAAAACCAGACGCTGGATTATCATTTTGCTTTCGCTTGTCGCACTGGTATTGATTGGCGTGAACCTTGCCGATCGCGACGATACGCAAACGGAAGTGGTCAACAATAACGATCCAACCTATAAAAGCGATCACAGCGACACCGTGGTCTACAGCCCGGAAGGCGCGCTGAACTATCGCCTGATTGCCCAGCATGTTGAATATTTTTCAGATGACGGTATTTCGTGGTTTACCCAGCCTGTCATGACCACATTTGATAAGGACAAAGTGCCGACGTGGTCAATTAAGTCAGATCGGGCAAAACTGACAAATGACCGTATGCTTTATCTGTATGGTCACGTTGAAGTCAACGCCCTGACCGCTGACTCGCAACTGAGAAAAATTACGACGGATAATGCCCAGATTAACCTGGTAACCCAGGACGTGACCTCGCAGGATCTGGTCACACTGTATGGCACAACATTTAATTCCAGCGGTTTGAGAATGCGCGGGAACTTACGCAGCAAGAACGCCGAGCTGATTGAAAAGGTTAGAACCTCCTATGAAATTCAAAACAAACAAACTCAGCCTTAAAGTAATTATCGCCAGCGCGATGCTGGCGACCAGTCTCCCCGCGCTTGCTGTAACGGGCGATACCGACCAACCGATCCATATCGAGTCTGATACCCAGTCTCTCGATATGCAGGGCAACGTCGTCACCTTCACGGGTAACGTCGTCATGACTCAGGGCACCATCAAAATTAACGCCGACAAAGTGGTCGTGACCCGTCCGGGTGGCGAGCAGGGCAAAGAGATCATTGATGGTTACGGCAACCCGGCAACCTTCTACCAGATGCAGGACAACGGCAAGCCGGTGAAAGGTCACGCCTCGCATATGCACTACGAGCTGGCGAAGGACCTGGTCATCCTGACCGGAAATGCGTATCTGGAACAGCTGGACAGCAACATTACCGGCGACCAGATCACCTATCTGGTGAAAGAGCAAAAAATGCAGGCTTCCAGCGAGAAAGGCAAACGCGTCACGACCGTACTGGTTCCGTCGCAGCTGCAGGACAAAGGCAAAGGCCAGGCCCCGGCACAGAAGAAGAGTAACTAATTCGTTATGGCAACATTAACTGCAAAAAATCTCGCGAAGGCCTACAAGGGCCGCCGTGTCGTAGAAGATGTCAGTCTGACCGTCAACTCCGGCGAAATTGTAGGGCTGCTCGGCCCTAACGGTGCGGGTAAAACCACCACCTTCTACATGGTCGTTGGCATTGTGCCGCGCGATGCCGGCAACATTATCATTGACGATGAAGACATCAGCCTTCTGCCGCTGCACGCGCGCGCGCGTCGCGGGATCGGCTACCTGCCGCAGGAAGCCTCCATTTTCCGTCGTCTTAGCGTTTACGATAACCTGATGGCGGTCCTGCAAATTCGTAACGATCTGACCAGCGAGCAGCGTCAGGATCGTGCCAACGAGCTGATGGAAGAGTTCCACATTGAGCATCTGCGCGACAGCCTCGGTCAGGCACTCTCCGGGGGTGAACGCCGTCGCGTTGAGATTGCGCGTGCGCTGGCCGCAAACCCGAAATTTATCCTTCTGGATGAACCGTTTGCTGGCGTTGACCCGATCTCGGTTATCGACATTAAACGCATCATTGAACACCTGCGTGACAGCGGGCTTGGCGTACTGATCACCGACCACAACGTCCGTGAAACGCTGGCCGTGTGTGAACGCGCGTATATTGTGAGCCAGGGCAATCTGATCGCCCACGGTACGCCGCAGCAGATCCTCGAAGACGATCATGTTAAGCGCGTCTATCTTGGGGAAGACTTCAGACTCTGATAGGGTAGAGGTAACGTAACGCCGAACCGGAGAAAAATGCTCTGAACATGAAGCAAGGTTTGCAATTAAGGCTCAGCCAACAACTGGCGATGACGCCGCAGCTACAGCAGGCAATTCGCCTGTTGCAGCTGTCCACGTTAGAACTTCAGCAGGAGCTCCAGCAGGCGCTGGACAGCAACCCCCTGCTGGAACAAACCGATCTTCATGACGAGGTAGATACTCAGCAGTCACAGGATACAGAAGCGCTCGACACCGCGGATGCACTCGAACAAAAAGAGATGCCCGACGAGCTTCCGCTGGATGCCAGCTGGGATGAAATCTACACCGCCGGAACCCCTTCCGGTACGCGTGCAGACTACCAGGATGATGAGCTACCGGTCTACCAGGGTGAGACCACTCAGTCGCTGCAGGATTACCTGATGTGGCAGGTGGAACTCACCCCCTTCTCCGATACCGACCGCGCGATTGCCACGTCCATTGTCGATGCCGTTGACGACACCGGCTATTTGACCGTCACGCTGGACGATATTCTGGAAAGCATGGGCGACGACGAGATTGAGCTTGAGGAAGTCGAAGCCGTTCTGAAGCGCATCCAGCGTTTCGATCCGGTAGGCGTGGCCGCAAAAGATCTGCGTGACTGTCTGCTGATCCAGCTTTCTCAGTTCAGCAAAGAGACGCCATGGATCGACGAGGCGCGCTTAATCATCAGCGATCATCTGGATCTGTTGGCCAACCACGATTTCCGCAGCCTGATGCGCGTCACGCGCCTGAAGGAAGAGGTGCTGAAAGAAGCGGTGAATCTGATCCAGTCGCTCGATCCGCGCCCGGGACAGTCGATCCAGACCAGCGAGCCCGAGTACGTCATCCCGGACGTGCTGGTCAGAAAACACAATGACCGCTGGGTCGTTGAACTGAACTCAGACAGCATCCCTCGCCTGCAAATCAACCAGCAGTATGCCTCCATGTGCACCAGCGCGCGTAACGACTCCGACAATCAATATATTCGCAGCAATCTTCAGGAAGCGCGATGGCTGATCAAAAGTCTGGAGAGCCGAAATGATACGCTGCTACGCGTCAGCCGCTGTATTGTCGAACAGCAGCAGGCGTTCTTTGAGCAGGGCGAAGAGTATATGAAACCGATGGTACTGGCGGATATCGCCCAGGCCGTCGAGATGCATGAATCAACCATTTCCCGTGTCACCACGCAGAAGTATCTGCACAGTCCACGCGGTATTTTTGAGCTTAAGTATTTCTTCTCCAGCCATGTGAATACCGAGGGCGGCGGCGAAGCGTCGTCAACGGCCATTCGTGCCCTGGTGAAGAAGTTGATCGCCGCGGAGAACCCCGCGAAGCCACTAAGCGACAGTAAGTTAACCACCATGCTGTCCGATCAGGGTATCATGGTGGCACGTCGTACTGTTGCGAAGTATCGAGAGTCTTTATCCATTCCGCCGTCCAACCAGCGTAAACAGCTGGTCTGACACAACCGATAAGGAAGACACTATGCAGCTCAACATCACTGGACAAAACGTCGAAATTACTGAGGCTTTACGCGACTTCGTGAACGCGAAGTTTGCAAAACTCGAGCAGTATTTCGAAAGGATCAATCAGGTCTATATTGTGTTGAAAGTGGAGAAAGTGACTCATATCTCGGATGCCACCCTGCATGTTAACGGGGGTGAACTGCATGCCAGTGCGGAAGGGCAAGACATGTACGCTGCTATCGACGGCTTGATTGATAAGCTTGCACGACAGCTCAATAAACATAAAGATAAACTGAAACAACACTAATTGTCCGGGCAGTTAACGGGTGCAGGACGGCCTGTTGTGAAACACAACAGGCCATTTGTACAGTTAGCGCTTAGGTGAAATTATGATGAACAACGATTCCGCTCTTCAACTGAGCAATGTCCTTAACCAGGAATGTACCCGCAGTGCGGTTCACTGCCAGAGCAAAAAACGTGCGCTGGAGATCATCAGTGAACTGGCTGCCAAACAGCTGGGCCTGCCGCCGCAGGTGGTGTTCGAAGCGATTCTGACCCGTGAAAAAATGGGCAGTACCGGTATCGGCAACGGCATCGCGATCCCGCACGGCAAACTGGAAGAGGATACCCTGCGTGCCGTTGGTGTGTTTGTGCAGCTTGAAACACCCATCGCTTTCGATGCCATTGATAACCAGCCCGTCGATCTCCTCTTCGCGCTGCTGGTGCCCGCTGACCAGACAAAAACCCATCTGCATACGCTGTCGCTGGTCGCAAAACGTCTGGCCGATAAAACCATTTGCCGTCGACTGCGCTCGGCCCAAAGTGATGAAGAGCTCTATCAAATTATCACTGAAGCAGAAGGCAATCAGGATGATGCATAACCAGGAGATGGCCTTCACATCTGTTGTCCTGAGGAGAAACGGAACATGGTGCTGATGATTGTCAGTGGCCGTTCAGGGTCCGGGAAATCCGTTGCTCTGCGCGCCCTGGAAGACATGGGTTTTTACTGCGTCGATAACCTGCCGGTCGTGTTATTGCCCGACCTGGCCCGCACGCTGGCGGAGAGACAAACCTCTGCCGCCGTCAGTATCGACGTTCGCAACATGCCTGAATCGCCAGAGATCTTCGAACAGGCCATGAGCAACCTGCCTGACGCGTTCTCGCCTCAGCTGCTGTTCCTTGATGCAGACCGCAATACGCTGATCCGCCGCTACAGCGATACCCGTCGCTTGCACCCGCTATCCAGCAAGAACCTCTCTCTGGAGAGCGCTATCGATGAAGAGAGCGACCTGCTGGAACCGCTGCGTTCCCGTGCCGACCTGATTGTCGACACCTCTGAGATGTCCGTTCACGAGCTGGCGGAAATGCTGCGTACCCGGCTGTTGGGTAAACGCGAGCGCGAATTGACGATGGTGTTCGAATCCTTCGGCTTTAAGCACGGTATTCCAATCGATGCGGATTACGTTTTCGACGTGCGCTTCCTGCCGAACCCGCACTGGGATCCGAAGCTGCGTCCAATGACCGGTCTGGATAAGCCGGTGGCGGCGTTCCTCGACCGGCACACAGAAGTACACAATTTTATCTACCAGACGCGAAGCTACCTTGAGCTATGGTTACCTATGCTGGAGACAAACAATCGTAGCTACCTGACGGTGGCGATTGGCTGTACCGGCGGTAAACATCGTTCGGTTTATATCGCCGAACAGCTGGCCGACTATTTCCGCTCGCGCGGGAAGAACGTTCAGTCCCGTCATCGCACGCTGGAAAAACGTAAAACATGACCGTAAAACAAACCGTTGAGATCACCAATAAGCTGGGTATGCATGCACGCCCGGCGATGAAGCTGTTCGAGCTGATGCAGGGTTTCGATGCCGAGGTTCTGCTGCGGAATGACGAAGGTACCGAAGCGGAAGCGAACAGCGTGATTGCGCTGCTGATGCTGGATTCCGCCAAAGGGCGCCAGATTGAGGTTGAAGCCACCGGTCCTCAGGAAGAGGAAGCTCTGGCGGCGGTGATTGCCCTGTTTAACGCAGGGTTCGACGAAGATTAAGGTCTGCTATTCAGGCGGGTAGCGCTGCGCTTACCCGCTCTACATAAGATTATTACGCTGCATAAACCCCTCTCCACCCAGTTGATTCATCTGGCGCATAATCCACGCCTGACGGCTTCGCACGTACCCTGATGGGGCACTAGCCTTAAAGCGGATAGGGTTCGGTAACACAGCGGCCAATAGCGCCGCTTCTGACATGCTCAGACGGCTGGCTGGCTTATTGAAATACCGCTGTGCGGCAGCTTCCACGCCAAATATGCCGTCGCCAAACTCAGCGACGTTCAGATAGACGGTCAGAATGCGTTTTTTGCTCCAGACCGTTTCCATTCCCAGGGTCAACCCCGCTTCCAGCCCTTTTCGCAACCAGCTTCGACCATCCCACAGAAACAGATTTTTGGCCGTCTGCTGCGACAAGGTTGACGCACCGCGCACGCGGTTTTCATGGCGTTCGTTATGGGCTAGCGCCTTCTCAATGGCCGCCACGTCGAACCCCCAGTGCTCCGGGAATTTCTGGTCCTCCGCCGCGATGACCGCCAGCCCCATGAACGGTGAGATCTCGTCCATGCTCACCCAGTCAGAGTGGGCAACGTAGCCGAAATCGCCGCTGAACCACGCGCTAAGCTGGCGCTCAACCATAACGGCAGAGAACGGAACCGGCATAATGCTGAATAAAGCCAGCCCGCCTCCCCAGAATACCGCCAGCACAAGTACGATGCGCAAGAGAAAACGTTTCACTCCTGCGCCTGCGGCAAATTTACGCCTCATTCAGTCAGCACCAGCACGCGAGCCACCAGCTTTTCAATACCTGAGGCCGCCTCAGCGATATTATTCGCCAGCATATACGCTGGCGTGGTGACAATTTTGTTATCTTCATCAACCACAATGTCATCAACCGGGCACGGAACGTGCTCGCCCCCCATTTCCTCCACGATCTCCGCGGTATCAATATCCGTCCCGATAGTCAGCCGCAGCGGGAAATCAAAAATCCTGGGCAGCATTGCCGGCGCGATGCAGATAAAGCCCAGCGGTTTTCCTGCCGCATGCATGGCCTGCGACAGTGCTTTAAGATGAGGATCGATCTGACACTCCGCCCCCTGCGCAGCAAAGGTACTGAGATTTTTGGCCGCGCCAAACCCACCCGGCACAATGAGCGCATCAAGCTCTGTAGGGTCTGCCTGAATAAGAGGATGGATATCACCTCGCGCAATACGCGCGGCTTCAATCAGTACATTACGAGCTTCTGCCATCGGCTCGCCGGTCAGATGGTTAATCACATCTGCCTGATTTTTGTCTGGCGCAAAACAAATAACCTCTGCTCCCTGCTTAGCCAGGGCCAGCAGCGTGATTACGGCTTCATGTATTTCAGAACCATCGTAAACACCGCATCCGCTCAGCACGACACCAATCTTTTTCATCATGACAATCCTTTTCTGCAACTTGCTGAAGCACATTAATAATTTTGATTAAAACGCTATGCTTCACACATTTCACTGATTCATGTAACAAACCATTTAAGATTTGCTATCTTATCTGCGTGCGGCCTAAATTTTTCAGGCAGCGCCCTTTCGAAAATAACTTTATAAAACAGGCGCAGCCACGATTTCCCTGGTGTTGGCGCAGTATTCGCGCACCCCGGTTAAGCCGGGGTCATTTTTTTCTGGCGTCGACCCAGGCTTTAAGCACCGCCACATCGTTTTGCCACTCTTGTTTCATCTCTTCAACCCAATCACCCACGTTATCTTCCCATGCAGGTAAATCAGGCGACTGAATCTGTTGACCCAGCTGCTGCAGATGGCGTAAGCCGACCGAGCCGGCCGCACCTTTAATCTTATGTCCTTCTTCGACGATGCCCTTCTGGTCCCGGGCGGTCAGGTTTGATTCCAGCACGCTCAGATAGCCCGGCATCATTTTTTCGAACACCGCCAGACCATCGGTAATCAGTTTCGGGCCGACCAGATCGATGTACTGCTCCAGCATCGCGGTATCGAGTATCGTTTGGGCTTTTGCGCTATCAACAGACGTCATGGTGCTCTCCTCTTCATCATGGGTATCCCAGAACTTCTTGATCATGGCGGTCAGAGCAGGCACCGCCAGCGGCTTGCTGAGTACATCGTCCATACCGGCATCGAGATACTCTTTTTTATCTTTCAGCACGTTCGCCGTCAGCGCCACCAGCGGCGGCAGTTCGTCGGCCGCGTACTGACGCGTCAGCTCTCGCGAAATATCCAGCCCGGTCATATCCGGCAGCTGAATATCCAGCAGAACAAGATCGTATTCGCCCGGTTTAAACATCTCCAGCGCGGCCTTACCGGTCATCGCGACATCCACGCTGTTGCCCAGTTTTTCCAGCACCGATCGCGCCACAATCACGTTCAGCTCAATATCTTCCACCAGCAGGACGTGCAGCGCGGGCAGCGGCATGTCGTCGTTTTCAAAGGTGTCTTCAACCTCTTCCGCCACCGCCGGCGCATGGACCGTCAGCGTGAAGGTTGACCCTTTACCCGGCTGGCTGGCAACGGTGATATCGCCACCCATACTCTTCGCCAGCCGTTTAGAGACCGCCAGGCCAATGCCCGTTCCGGTCGCCGGTTTCCCGCCGTTGCTGTCCTTCACCTGGTAGTACATCGCGAAAATTTTGTCCTGCTCCTCCTGCGGAATACCTATCCCGGAGTCCTCTACCTCGAAGTGCAGCATGTCGCCTTCGTCATAGCGGATGCGCACCGCCACCTGCCCCTTCTGGGTAAATTTCACCGCGTTGCTGATAAGGTTCCACAGGATCTGGCGCAGACGCGTGCCGTCAGTCACCACTTTATGCGGCAGCGGCAGGGTTGGCTCCATGACAAAACTCAGTCCCTTCTGCTGCGCCTGCAGGCCGGACAGGTTTTCGAGGTCGGCAAGGAAGCTGGTGAAATCAACAGGCTGATTATCAAGCTGAACTTTACGGCGCTCCATCTTATCCATATCAATAATATCGTTGAAGATATTACCCAGCGTGACCGCTGAGACATGGATAGTCTTGAGGTATTTTTCCTGCTCTGCGGTCAGGTCGGTATCCAGCAGAATACGGCTCAGCCCGACAATGCCATTAAGCGGCGTACGCAGCTCGTGGCTGATGGTGGAGATAAAGGTCGTCTTATCACGGCTGGCGCGCTCCAGGGCATCCTGGTAGCGCTTACGCTCGGTGATATCACGGCCAAAGCCCATCAGGCCGTGGCGTTTCCCCACGCGGTCATAGTAGGGCACCTTACGGATCTCAAAACAGGCCTTGCGTCCGTCCGGGTAATCCAGCCACTGTTCATAGGTCAGCGAGACGTTATGGCGGAATACTTTTTCGTCCGTCTCCATGACCTTGGCCGCCGCTTCTTCAGAGTAAACGTCCTGCGGCTTCAGGTTAATCAGCTGCTTCTCGCTTTTCCCGGTGAGCAACTCCATCGCCCGGTTACAGCCGGAAAACTCTTTATCTTCATTACGGTAAAACACCAGATCCGGCGAAGCATCGAGGAACGACCGCAGGAAAGAGGATTGCTGCTCAAGCTGGATTTGCGTGACCTCGCGCTCTTTCATTTCGATTTTCAGCTGCTCCAGCGTGGCCTGACGCTCGGCTTCCGCCTTCTCACGATCTGAAATCTCCTGATTCAGCTGCGCAATGTTGTCTTTAAGCTGGACGTTGAGCTTCAGGTCGCGCTCACGCATCTCTTCCAGTTTATCGACCAGTTTTGACAGACGCTGACGGGACTCTTCCAGCTGTTCAACCACCACGGAAAGGAAATAGACCGCCCAGGGAGTAATGAGCAAGCCAAAGAAGATGGAGCGGATAACGTCGATACTCTCGACCTGACCATGCAGAACCATGGTGACGGCCATTTGCACGACAATGGCCAGAACGACCAGCGCCAGCGCAAGCAGCATGGAGAAACGCACCAGCCCAAGCTTCATCATCAGGTCGACGTAATACTGGGCAAGCATTCGAATTTGCTTCATAGAGGATCCCTTCACGACTTTATCGCTCAATAATACTCAAATTCAGGGCGAGGCGTTGAAGGTTGTGAGAAAAAGTGCGGGGTGAAACAGGAGATTAGCCTCGCTCCCGGTTAACCGGAAGCGAGGATAGGTCGATCAGGAGCGTTTCAACAGCAGCCAGAGGCTGATCAGGAGGAAACTTGCGCTTGGCAGCAGCGCACCAATTATCGGCGGAATGCCATAAACCAGCGTCAGCGGACCGAAGATCTGATCGAGCACGTAGAACACAAAGCCGAAGCTGATACCGGTCACTACGCGCACGCCCATCGGCACGCTGCGTAACGGGCCGAAGATAAACGACAGCGCCATCAGCATCATCACCGCCACGGACATTGGCTGGAAGATCTTGCTCCACATGTTGAGCTGATAACGTCCCGCATCCTGCCCGCTCGACTTCAGATATTTCACATAGTTGTGCAAACCGCTGATGGAGAGCGCGTCAGGGTCCAGCGCAACAACACCGAGCTTATCGGGCGTCAGGTTGGTCTTCCACGTACCGGTTACAGTCTGAGAACCGGCGATCTGTTTCGGATCGGTCAGGTCAGACTCATCGACCTGGGACAAACGCCACAGTTTATGTTCGGCGTCAAATTTCGCCGAAGAGGCGTGGCGGACTGACTCCAGACGGCGCTGGTCATCGAAAGCATAGATGCTCACCCCACCCAGTTCATCATTCCCCTTCACCCGTTCGATGTAGACGAAATTTTTACCGTCTTTCGCCCATAAACCTTGTTGAGTCGAGAGCAGCGAGCCGCCATACATGGCCTGCGCACGGTAGTTACGCGCCATCTGTTCGCCCTGCGGCGCGACCCACTCGCCAATCGCCATGGTCAACAGCACCAGTGGGATCGCGGTTTTCATGACCGACAGCGCAACCTGCATGCGGGTAAAGCCCGAGGCCTGCATAACGACCAGCTCGCTGCGCTGCGCCAGCATTCCTAGCCCCAGCAGCGCGCCCAGCAGGGCCGCCATCGGGAAGAAGATCTGCACATCTTTCGGCACGCTGAGCAGGGTATACATCCCCGCGCCCATCGCGTCATAGCTCCCCTGCCCGGCTTTTTTCAGCTGATCGACAAATTTGATAATGCCGGAGAGCGACACCAGCATGAACAACGTCATCATGATGGTGGTAAAAATGGTTTTACCGATATAGCGATCAAGAACGCCAAACGCCTGCATTAGATGGCTCCTTTACGCGAGAATCGGGCACGTATGCGGCGCACAGGCACCGTATCCCACAGGTTTAATCCCAGCGCCAGTAAGATGTACAGGCTGTTGACGAACCATGTCCAGACCATAGGGTCCAGCTTACCCTTCGCGCCGTTAGAACGAATCGAGGTTTGCAGCAGGAAATAGATCAGGTAAAGCAGCATCGCCGGCAGCATAGAGAGCACGCGTCCCTGGCGCGGGTTCACCACGCTCAGCGGAACGACAATCAGCGCCATCATAAACACGGTGAAGACAAGCGTAATACGCCAGTGGAACTCAGCGCGCGCTCTGTCGGTATCGGTATTCCACAGGGTACGCATGTCCATTTGCTCGGTATCCGTTGGATCGAGCGCCACCGCCTGATGGCCGATAATGGCCTGATAGTTCTGGAAATCCGTAATACGGAAGTCGCGCAGCATCGCGGTGCCTTCGAAACGGGTGCCTTTGTTCAGCGTCACGATCTGAGAACCATCTTTGCGCTGAGCAAGCTGACCGGAGTCTGCAACCACCACGGAAGGACGCGCGTTACCTTTGGGACGTAACTGCGCCAGGAATACGTCGTTGAATTTACTGCCGTCAACGCTCTCAATAAACAGCACGGAGTTGCCGTCGGTCGCCTGCTGGAACTGACCCTGAGCTAAGGCTGCCATGCCGGGGTTGGCTTTCGCTTCGGCCAGCACTTCGTCCTGATGACGGGAAGACATGGGACCCGCCCACATCACATTCACCGCCGCGACAATACCCGTGAACAGCGCCAGTATCATGGCCGCTTTCACCAGTACCGCTTTGCTCAGGCCACAGGCATGCATCACCGTGATTTCACTCTCGGTGTAGAGTTTCCCAAGCGTCATGAGCAGGCCAAGGAAAAGACTTAGCGGCAGGATGAGCTGCGCCATTTCCGGGATCCCTAAACCAAGCAGGGAAAGCACCAGATTAGTTGGAATTTCGCCGTCAACGGCCGCACCGAGGATCTTAACCAGCTTCTGACAGAAAAAAATCAGCAGCAGGATGAAGAGGATCGCCAGTTGGCTTTTGAGCGTCTCCCGCACCAGATATCTTATGATTATCACTTTAAATACGCCCGTAAAAACCCGTCTCTTTGCTGGAAAATCGCTTGTTTCATGGCTTAAACGTCATTTATTCTCTTGAGTCGTCGAAATCATCGCTAAGATTAAAACATCCGGCGGATTCACGCTTCAGGACTTTTTCTGACGTGTCGAAACCGTAGTAACGTAAGATTAACACGAAGTCACCACAACAGCGGACATGAGTTACGAAAGGTTTCAATTCTATCCGTAGCTGCCGCCGTTGTCTTTAAGATTCAGGAGCGTAGTGCATGGAGTTCAGTGTAAAAAGCGGTAGCCCGGAGAAACAGCGGAGTGCCTGCATCGTTGTGGGCGTCTTTGAACCACGCCGACTCTCCCCGATCGCCGAGCAACTCGATAAAATCAGTGACGGCTATATTAGCGCCCTGCTGCGCCGTGGCGAACTGGAAGGCAAACCTGGGCAGACGCTGTTACTGCACCATGTTCCGAACGTACTGTCAGAACGTATTCTGCTGATTGGCTGCGGCAAAGAACGCGAGCTGGATGAACGTCAGTATAAGCAGGTGATTCAGAAAACAATCAATACGCTGAATGATACCGGCTCAATGGAAGCCGTCTGCTTCCTGACGGAACTGCACGTTAAAGGACGTAACACCTACTGGAAAGTGCGTCAGGCGGTTGAAACGGCAAAAGAGAGCCTGTACAGCTTCGATCAGCTGAAGACCAATAAAAGCGAGCCGCGTCGTCCACTGCGTAAAATGGTCTTTAACGTGCCAACCCGTCGCGAGCTGACCAGCGGCGAACGCGCGATCCAGCACGGTCTGGCGATCGCGGCCGGCATTAAAGCGGCCAAAGATCTCGGCAACATGCCGCCTAACATCTGTAACGCGGCGTACCTGGCCTCTCAGGCGCGTCAGCTGGCCGACGCCTACAGCAAAAACGTCATTACCCGCGTCATCGGCGAACAGCAGATGAAAGAGCTGGGGATGCACTCTTACCTGGCGGTCGGTAACGGCTCGCAGAACGAATCCCTGATGTCCGTCATCGAGTACAAAGGCAATCCGTCCGAAGACGCGCGCCCGATTGTGCTCGTCGGTAAAGGCCTGACCTTCGACTCCGGCGGTATCTCCATCAAGCCTGCCGAAGGCATGGATGAGATGAAGTATGACATGTGCGGTGCGGCGGCGGTTTACGGCGTGATGCGCATGGTTGCGGAACTGCAGCTGCCTATCAACGTGATCGGCGTTCTGGCGGGCTGCGAAAACATGCCTGGCGGGCGCGCCTATCGTCCGGGTGACGTTCTGACCACCATGTCCGGCCAGACCGTTGAAGTGCTGAACACCGACGCCGAAGGCCGTCTGGTGCTGTGTGACGTGCTGACCTACGTTGAGCGCTTCGAGCCGGAAGCGGTGATTGACGTCGCTACCCTCACCGGAGCCTGTGTGATTGCGCTGGGCCACCACATCACCGGCCTGATGTCGAACCATAACCCGCTGGCGCACGAGCTTATTGGTGCCTCAGAGCAGGCTGGAGACCGCGCATGGCGTCTGCCGCTGGGTGACGAGTATCAGGATCAGCTGGAGTCTAACTTTGCGGATATGGCGAACATTGGCGGACGTCCTGGCGGGGCGATCACCGCGGGCTGCTTCCTGGCACGCTTCACCCGCAAGTACAACTGGGCGCACCTGGATATCGCGGGCACCGCATGGCGCTCCGGTAAAGCCAAAGGCGCAACCGGTCGTCCAGTGGCGCTGCTGTCGCAGTTCCTGCTGAACCGCGCAGGTTTTAACGGCGACGAGTAAGTCAAAACGGCAGTAAACCGTAGGCCGGGTAAGGCGAAGCCGCCGCCCGGCTTAAGCATTTAAAGTGAGCACAAGAAGCCCCATATATGAAGAATGCAACGTTCTACCTTCTGGACAACGACACCCATCAGGATGGCCTCAGCGCCGTAGAACAGCTGGTGTGTGAAATTGCCGCAGAACGTTGGCGCGCAGGTAAACGCGTTCTGATTGCCTGTGAAGATGAACAGCAGGCGATTCGCCTGGATGAAGCGCTGTGGGCGCGCCCGCCGGAAAGTTTTGTGCCGCATAACCTGTCGGGCGAAGGCCCGCGCGGCGGTGCACCGGTTGAAATTGCCTGGCCGCAAAAGCGCAACAGCAGCGCGCGCGATATTCTGATTAGCCTGCGGATAGATTTTGCAGATTTTGCCACCGCTTTCACAGAAGTGGTAGACTTTGTCCCTTACGAAGAATCTTTGAAACAACTGGCGCGCGAACGCTATAAAGCGTACCGCCTGGCTGGTTTTAACCTGAATACGGCAACCTGGAAATAATGGAAAAGACATATAACCCACGCGATATCGAACAGCCGCTTTACGAGCACTGGGAACAGCAGGGCTATTTCAAGCCTAACGGCGACGAAAGCAAAGAGTCCTTCTGCATCATGATCCCGCCGCCGAACGTCACCGGCAGTTTGCATATGGGTCATGCTTTCCAGCAGACCATCATGGACACCATGATCCGCTACCAGCGCATGCAGGGTAAAAACACCCTGTGGCAGGCGGGGACTGACCACGCGGGTATCGCGACCCAGATGGTGGTTGAGCGTAAAATTGCCGCTGAAGAAGGAAAAACCCGCCACGACTACGGTCGCGACGCGTTCATCGATAAAATCTGGCAGTGGAAGGCGGAATCCGGCGGCACAATTACCCGTCAGATGCGCCGTCTAGGCAACTCCGTGGACTGGGAGCGCGAGCGCTTCACCATGGACGAAGGCCTGTCTAACGCCGTTAAAGAAGTCTTCGTCCGCCTGTACAAAGAAGACCTGATTTACCGCGGCAAACGCCTGGTAAACTGGGATCCGAAACTGCGCACCGCCATCTCTGACCTGGAAGTGGAAAACCGCGAGTCTAAAGGCTCCATGTGGCACATCCGCTATCCGCTGGCCGATGGCGCAAAAACTGCCGACGGTAAAGATTACCTGGTGGTCGCAACGACCCGTCCGGAAACCCTGCTGGGCGATACCGGCGTAGCCGTTAACCCGGAAGATCCGCGTTATAAAGATCTGATCGGCAAATTCGTGGTGCTGCCGCTGGTAAACCGCCGTATTCCGATTGTGGGCGACGAACACGCCGACATGGAAAAAGGCACCGGCTGCGTAAAAATCACCCCTGCACACGACTTCAACGACTATGAAGTCGGCCGTCGTCACGCCCTGCCGATGATCAACATTCTGACCTTCGACGGTGATATCCGCGAAAGCGCAGAAGTGTACGACACCAAAGGCAACGAATCCGACGTTTACTCCAGCGACATCCCGGCTGAGTTCCAGAAGCTGGAGCGTTTTGCCGCGCGTAAAGCCATCGTGGCTGCCGTTGACGCGCTCGGCCTGCTGGAAGAGATCAAACCTCACGATCTGACCGTGCCGTACGGCGACCGTGGCGGCGTGGTTATCGAGCCAATGCTGACCGACCAGTGGTACGTGCGTGCCGACGTGCTGGCGAAACCGGCTGTGGAAGCGGTAGAAAACGGCAGCATTCAGTTCGTGCCGAAGCAGTACGAAAACATGTACTTCTCCTGGATGCGCGACATTCAGGACTGGTGTATCTCCCGTCAGCTGTGGTGGGGTCACCGTATTCCGGCGTGGTACGACAACGAAGGCAACGTTTACGTTGGCCGTAGCGAAGACGAAGTGCGTCAGGAAAACAACCTGAGCGCGGACGTTGCGCTGCGTCAGGACGAAGACGTTCTGGACACCTGGTTCTCCTCCGCGCTGTGGACCTTCTCCACCCTCGGCTGGCCAGAAAACACCGACGCGCTGCGTCAGTTCCACCCAACCAGCGTGATGGTGTCCGGCTTCGACATTATCTTCTTCTGGATTGCCCGCATGATCATGATGACCATGCACTTCATCAAAGACGAAGACGGCAAGCCGCAGGTTCCGTTCCATACCGTCTACATGACCGGTCTGATCCGCGACGATGAAGGCCAGAAGATGTCCAAGTCCAAGGGGAACGTGATTGACCCGCTGGATATGGTTGACGGTATCTCTCTGGAAGATCTGCTGGAAAAACGTACCGGCAACATGATGCAGCCGCAGCTGGCTGAGAAAATCCGCAAGCGTACCGAGAAGCAGTTCCCGAACGGGATCGAGTCTCACGGTACCGACGCCCTGCGCTTCACCCTGGCGGCACTGGCCTCAACCGGTCGTGACATCAACTGGGACATGAAGCGTCTGGAAGGTTACCGTAACTTCTGTAACAAGCTGTGGAACGCCAGCCGCTTCGTGCTGATGAACACCGAAGATCAGGATTGCGGCTTCAACGGCGGCGAGATGACGCTGTCTCTGGCAGACCGCTGGATCCTGGCGGAATTCAACCAGACGGTGAAAGCGTTCCGCGAGGCGCTGGACAGCTACCGCTTCGATATCGCGGCGGGCATTCTGTATGAATTCACCTGGAACCAGTTCTGCGACTGGTATCTGGAGCTGGCGAAGCCGGTGATGAACGGCGGCACTGAGGCGGAACTGCGCGGCACGCGCAACACGCTGATTACCGTTCTGGAAGGCCTGCTGCGCCTGGCGCATCCGGTCATTCCATTCATCACCGAAACCATCTGGCAGCGCGTGAAGGTAATTGCGGGCATCAACGCCGATACCATCATGCTGCAGCCGTTCCCGGAATTCGATGCGGCCAAGGTTGATGAAGCGGCGTCCGCGGATACCGAGTGGCTGAAACAGGCGATCGTTGCGGTACGTAACATCCGTGCTGAAATGAACATCGCCCCTGGCAAACCGCTGGAGCTGCTGCTTCGTGGCTGCAGCGAAGCGGCCGTTCGTCGCGTCACCGAGAACAACACTTTCCTGAAGACCATGGCGCGTCTGGAAAGCATCACCGTGCTGCCTGCGGATGACAAAGGTCCGGTTTCCGTGACCAAAATCATCGACGGTGCCGAGCTGCTGATCCCGATGGCAGGCCTGATCGACAAAGACGCCGAGCTGGCTCGTCTGGCGAAAGAAGTGGCAAAAGTCGACGTGGAAATTGGCAAAATCGAAAGCAAGCTGGCGAACGAAGGCTTTGTGGCCCGCGCGCCGGAAGCGGTCATCGCGAAAGAGCGCGAGCGTCTGGTTGCTTTCGCCGATGCGAAGACCAAACTGATCGAGCAGCAGGCGGTTATCGCAGCCCTGTAATGCTTTTACCCCTTACGCTTCAGGGCGTAAGGGGTAACCTTCCTGAAAACTCCTCGCTTGCACTCCCCTTTCTGCGGTGCTATTAACAGCAGTTATGTGTCAATTTTTGTTATGAGTAATGCTATGAGCGTGATTACCCCCGTCGCGACGACGATGCGCCGGATCGCTGAGCAGGATAATTCGGCTATCGCCGCCGTTATCCGCACCGTTTCTGCCGAATATGGCCTGACGGCTGACAAAGGCTACACGGTTGCTGACCCGAACCTGGACGAGCTTTACCAGCTCTACAGCCAGCCAGGGCATGCATACTGGGTAATCGAGCAGAACGGCCAGGTGGTGGGCGGCGGCGGCGTGGCGCCTCTCAGCTGCAGCGAGCCGGATATCTGTGAACTACAGAAAATGTATTTCCTGCCAACGGCGCGCGGGCAAGGACTGGCAAAAAAGCTGGCGCTGATTGCGCTGGACCACGCGCGCAAGCAGGGTTTTACACGCTGCTACCTTGAAACAACCGCTTTCCTCAAAGAGGCCATCGGCCTGTATGAACATCTGGGCTTTGAGCATATCGATGCACCGCTGGGCTGTACCGGCCACGTTGATTGCGAAGTCAGAATGCTGAAAAGTCTGTAACTTTCGTTCCTGCCCTCTTCTGTTAAGCGGCTGTAAACTGAATGCTCTACACTCTCAGTTCACACCACAACGGGGGGAAACACGATGTCGAAGATAAAAAGCTACGCCGCACCGCAGGCGGGTGCAGAACTTGAGCTGTACGAGTACGATGCGGGCGAATTAAAAGCAGAAGACGTCGAAGTACAGGTTGATTACTGCGGGATCTGCCACTCGGATCTCTCGATGATCGATAATGAATGGGGCTTCTCGAGCTATCCGCTGGTTGCCGGGCACGAAGTCATTGGCCGCGTCGTGGCGCTCGGTAGCGCCGCGCAGGACAAAGGGCTGAAAGTGGGCCAGCGCGTGGGCATTGGCTGGACGGCACGCAGCTGTGGCCACTGTGACGCCTGTATCAGCGGCAATCAGATCAACTGCCTCGAAGGCGCCGTTCCCACCATTCTGAACAAAGGCGGTTTTGCCGACAAACTGCGCGCCGACTGGCAATGGGTGATCCCGCTGCCGGACAGCATTGATATCGAATCCGCCGGTCCGCTGCTGTGCGGCGGTATCACCGTCTTCAAACCCCTGCTGATGCACCATATCACCGCCACCAGCCGCGTGGGCGTGATTGGTATTGGCGGTCTGGGCCATATCGCTATCAAGCTGCTTCACGCGATGGGCTGTGAAGTCACGGCATTCAGCTCGAACCCGGCGAAAGAGAAAGAAGTGCTGGCGATGGGTGCGGATAAAGTCGTGAACAGCCGCGATCCTGAAGCGCTTAACGCGCTGGCTGGGCAGTTTGACCTGATCATCAACACCGTTAACGTCGATCTCAACTGGCAGCCGTACTTTGAGGCGCTGGCCTACGGCGGTAACTTCCATACCGTAGGTGCTGTGATGAAGCCGCTGCCGGTTCCGGCGTTTACCCTGATCGGCGGGGATCGCAGCGTGTCAGGCTCCGCGACCGGTACGCCGTTTGAGTTGCGCAAGCTGATGAAGTTTGCCGGACGCACCAAAGTGGCGCCGACCACCGAACTGTATCCGATGTCGAAAATCAACGAAGCGATCCAGCACGTGCGTGACGGCAAAGCCCGCTACCGCGTGGTGTTGAAAGCGGATTTTTGATGTGACATAGGCGGGGAATGTGCGGCCTGATGCCCTCCCCCCAACCCTCTCCCACAGGGAGAGGGCGCACACACTAAAAACGGTAACGGTCGTTACCGTTTTGCATCTACCAGGGCCTTAAACACCTCAGCCACCGCGACCGCACCGGGATCCATTACCCCATCCAGATTCTCTTTATTCACATACGATGAACGTCCCGCGCCGGCTTTCGCCATTTTCGCCGTTGCTTCGGCACCGTGCTGTGCGGCCTGCGCCGCTGCCTCGATATCGCCTTTCAGCAACGCCTCCAGCGCCGGCTGCAGCGCGTCGATCAGTGTACGATCGCCGAGATCTGCCCCACCGTACTGCTTCATCTGCGCCAGCCCGCTGAGCAATGCCTCGGGCAGCGGCTGACCATCGTGAAGCTTTTGCCCGGCCGCGGTGAAGAAGATCGACATCAGCACCCCGCTCGATCCGCCCATCACCGTAGCCAGCCGCTCGCCCACCAGCAACAGCAGCGTCGATACGTTATCAAGCGGGAGCTTGCGATCCTCCAGACGCTGCGCAATATCCCGCGCTCCTTGCGCAAAAGTGGAGCCGGTATCGCCGTCGCCCACTTTGGCATCCAGCGCGTTCAGTCGGTTTTCCAGCTGGAGCAGCGTTTTCGTCACCGAGGAAACATATTCAGCCACCCGCAGATTGTCCGACGGAGTGTATTCCACGCGATCGTGAATGGCGGTATGCGCCACGGTGCGCAGTGGCGCAAACGCCACGGGCTTCTGCCAGCCCAGCGTTTCGACCTCGGCGTGAATCGCCTTTTCGAAGAAATCGTTGAGCTTAAGCAGCGTGAGCGAAAAGCCCTTCATGTCCAGCGCGCTCACCAGCGGCGCGGGGCCTATCAGGTACGCGATCTCCTCTTTCAGCGCCGAATGCGCCAGCTCTTTGGTCAGCAGCGCCATCTCCAGCGCCGATACGCCGCCAAGATTGTTAATCAATACCGCAAACCGCCCTTCTCCCGCCTGCGCGCGTAACGGCGTCACCAGCGTGTCGATAATGGCTTTGCTGTTCTGCGTATCAACGACTGAAGCACCGGGCTCGCCGTGAATGCCCAGCCCCAGCTCGACATGGCCCTGCTTAATGCGCCCCTCTTCCTCGTCGCTGCCCGGAAGGTTGCACGTTTGCATCGCAACGCCCAGACTCCAGAGGTTATCGCAGGCCTGTTGCGCAATATCCCGCACCTCGCTTAGCGATTTACCGTGCTCCGCCGCATAGCCCGCAATCTTGTGCACCAGTGCCGTACCGGCAATACCGCGTGGCTGTTTGTTATCCGGCAGCGCGATATCGTCCGCCACGATCGCCATCTCCACCTTAAGACCGTAGCGTTTGGCCTTTTCTGCCGCGAGGCCAAAGTTCAGGCGATCGCCGGTGTAGTTTTTGACAATCAGCAGACAGCCGCGATCGCCCGTGACCGCCACAATGGCATTCAGCACCGCATCCACGCTCGGCGAGGCAAACAGATCGCCACACACTGCCGCCGTCAGCATCCCTTTGCCGACAAACCCGGCGTGCGCGGGTTCGTGGCCTGAGCCGCCGCCGGAGATCACCGCCACGCGGCTTTTGTCCCAGTCTCCACGTGCGACGATCCTGATGGCCGGATCGATATCAAGTTTGACGAGATTTGCGTGTGGCGCAGAAAGCAGTATGCCTTCAATGGCATCGTTGACCAGCTGTTTGCGATCGTTAAAGAAGAATCTGGACATCGTTTCCCACTATTTTTGTGAACCGTATGCAAAAGCATAGTCCGCGCTGGATAATGCGCCGCAAAGTCAGGAATTTACTCAACCAAATTGCGGTCAGGTTGCCTATACTCCACCCAGGACTAAGAGAGGAAGCGCATCATGAGTACACCATTGTTAATTGCCCGGACGCTGGAAAAAGAGCTGTATTTACTGCCTGCGATGGCGAACCGCCACGGTCTGATCACCGGAGCGACCGGGACAGGCAAAACCGTCACCCTGCAAAAGCTGGCTGAGTCGCTTTCGGAGATTGGCGTACCGGTCTTTATGGCTGACGTGAAAGGCGATTTAACCGGTGTGGCTCAGGAAGGTACGGCCTCTGAAAAACTGCTCGAACGGCTGAAGAATATTGGCATCACGGACTGGACGCCGCATAACAATCCGGTGGTAGTGTGGGATATCTTTGGTGAGAAAGGCCACCCGGTGCGCGCTACCGTCTCCGACCTCGGCCCGCTGCTGCTGGCCCGTCTGCTTAACCTCAACGACGTGCAGTCCGGCGTGCTGAATATTATCTTCCGCATTGCCGACGATCAGGGGCTGTTGCTGCTTGATTTCAAAGATCTGCGCGCCATTACGCAGTACATCGGCGATAACGCCAAATCCTTCCAGAACCAGTACGGCAATATCAGCAGCGCCTCGGTGGGAGCCATTCAGCGCGGGTTGCTGACCCTGGAGCAACAGGGTGCCGAACACTTCTTCGGCGAGCCGATGCTGGATATCAAAGACTGGATGCGCACCGACAGCAGCGGCAAAGGCATCATCAACATTCTGAGCTCCGAGAAGCTCTACCAGATGCCAAAGCTCTACGCCGCCAGCCTGCTGTGGATGCTCTCTGAACTCTACGAACAGTTACCCGAAGCGGGCGATCTGGAAAAACCGAAGCTGGTCTTCTTCTTCGACGAAGCGCACCTTCTGTTTAACGATGCGCCGCAGGTATTGCTGGATAAGATTGAACAGGTCATTCGCCTGATCCGCTCCAAAGGCGTTGGCGTCTGGTTTGTTTCACAAAACCCGTCGGACATCCCGGATAACGTGCTCGGCCAGCTCGGTAACCGCGTGCAGCACGCCCTGCGCGCCTTTACGCCGAAGGATCAGAAAGCGGTGAAAGCCGCCGCGCAGACCATGCGCGCTAATCCTGCCTTTGATACCGAAGCGGCGATTCAGGCGTTAGGCACCGGTGAAGCGCTGATCTCATTCCTGGATGCGAAGGGCAGCCCGTCCGTGGTGGAACGCGCCATGGTGATCGCGCCCTGCTCGCGCATGGGGCCGGTTACCGACGATGAACGTAACGGCCTGATTAACCACTCTCCGGTTTACGGGAAGTACGAAGACGAGGTTGATCGCGAGTCCGCGTTCGAGATGCTGCAAAAAGGAGTGCAGGCGACCACCGAATCCCAGGATGCGCCTGCCGCTAAAGGGCAGTCTGTCGCCGTGGATGACGGTATTCTCGGGGGGCTCAAAGACATCCTGTTCGGCAGCACCGGGCCGCGCGGCGGCAAGCGCGACGGCGTGGTACAAACCATGGCGAAAAGCGCGGCGCGGCAGGTCACCAATCAGATAGTGCGCGGCATGCTGGGAAGTCTGTTAGGCGGCCGTCGCCGGTAGCGGGGATAAAGTAAAACTGTCCTATACTTACCTGAGATTCGCCTTTTTGAATACCTCCCCCGTTTGGGAAGGTATTCAAACGCCTCAGTGCTTATCCATATCGCAGCGCATATGATCCCAGCCGGTGTAGTTTTTCACTTCTGGTACTTTGTCTGGCTGTCCTTGCCAGTTGATTTTAAATTGCTCAATACTCCCCTGGAGCCCTTCTTTGGTCATGTAGACCATGCCCCATGCCGCTCCCGGAGAGCGTGGTTTAATATGATGCACAGAGCCGTCCTCAGCTTCATAGGTTATCCCCGGCCCCCCTGTTGCCAGACGGGGGTCATCATAGGGTTTGGATGACATATATAGTCGGTGTTTGGTTTGCAAGAATCCCTGATCGTTTACGACGGTGAAAGATATCAGGGCATCGTAGGGTGGCGAGGAATCGCCATTAGGTTCGTTTTCAGTGGGCGGGAACGATGAAGGATACCATGTCTTCCCATAGTCTTTAGACACAATCGAGCCGGCTGAATCCCAGGTTGGCAGCGCAATATAACGTTCTGAAGGATGAATAAATTTTTTGGTAAAAATACGATAAAACTGGCTTACGGGTTGAGTTCGAATCCCCCGTTTCGTATCGACATACCAGATTTCACCTGCACAATTCCAGCCTTTCAACTCCAGGTAGCGGTGGCCATCAAAACGGTACACAATTTGCGTAGGACTGGTATCTGCGGAGGGCTGATTCATCGCCCAGATGGTCACGATACCGATAACTAATACTAACCATAAGATGAAAAATTTCCGGCTCACGTGATATACCTACTTTTCGTTAATTTGGCTTATATTTAACGCTCGTGGCATTTCCCATTGCAGAATAATTTTTTCTTCGAACTTAACAGGCTTAACAATGCCATATTCAATTTCCATCCTGTTGCGTTTATGGGGTCGGACACCAGCATAATTATTCACTACCCCAAATTCATCTTTCGGTAATATTGCGTCAGGTTTATTCATAAAAAATTTGGTCGTAGAATCATCCAGTTTTCCTGTTCGGTAATATTCTTTAGCCTGAAAATTCTTATTCAACGGATCCCGCCAGTCCGCGCGATGCAAAAGATCCTCCCAAAAACGGCCAGCCTTATAATCAAAAGATTTGCATTGCCCGATGGCTAAATCAAAGGCCATGGCCTGGGAAGGTGCATACTCGCTCATCACAATGGAGGAGTGCTGGCTGTACCCAACGGGATCAGCTTTCTTCCATTCATCTTCCAGCTCATCGCGGTTTTTCAGCCAAACCAGCGTCAGGTTTCTGAACGTATCGACGCCCGACACAACTCCCTGAATCACTTTGTGCTTCCGCTCAACTGTCATCTCTTGCAGCTCGTCAGGGGTCAGCGAATGGCCTGGCTTCATCGTTGGGTAATAATATTTATCCATAGGAAACATGCCTGAGGCTGTTCTGCTCAGGGCATGGGCTTTCGCGGAATACGAAATATAGGCGTCGGGACTTTCTGGATCGATATAAGCTTCATAGGGTATATCGCAGGTTTTCGGGTCGTTGTCTTTTCGGTTTTTCTCACCCTGTAATTCAAATACAAATGGCTCAGGTAATTCTTCGCCATTGATGACAACATCACGAGCAGAGTAAATCGCGTTCGTAACTGAACTGTATTTCGCATCCCCTTTCTGTATTGCGGGCAGTTCGAAGCACGTTTTGTCTGGCGGGAAACCGACATGACCATGCTGGTAAAAGACCCGCTGATACAGGTTTGGAATATGACAGGCGATGTTTTGCGGGATACCGCGCCAGCCAATGCCCTGAATGTTTTTCAGGGATACCGTTCCGTCATTCGGGCAGAAATAATTATACACCTTGCCGTTATTATCCCGTCGGAACCGAGCATCCTGCCGTAATGGGTTATCTGACGGTTTTCGTAATGTGCAAGCGGCCTCCATCGCCAGCATGTCTGCCTCAGTCACCTCGCCACCTTTGTACTGCGTTGCCATCAGGGCACAGAAATTGCTGAATGTCTGCTGACGGGCAACGCTGGTCTGGTGATGACCAGACTGGGCATTTTCTAATAGTCGCTCTTCCAGCGAATACGGGGAGTGGGTCAGAATGGTGCAGTTAACGGGATCATAACCAGCCTGCTTCACCAGCATATTAGCCAGCATTGTAATGATAGTGCCCTGGCTGTGCGCCACGATGTTAATCACATCGTTCTCTGTAACTGGCTCTTTTCGGATTTGAATAATCAAATCCGCCAGCCGCTGAGCGGCAAAAAACTGATAGATGCGGTGTGGGTTGGGAAAGATGGGGTGGGTGAAATCGCCGCCATTTGCATGCAACGTCATAAAACCGGTGGCAGCGACGGCAACGCCACCGGCCCCCGGGCCAAGCATGTCCGGTATATTGGTGGTTGCATTGGCAAACGTGCCACCACCTTTGGCAAAATTGATATCGAGCGCATTTTTAAAGCAGTCGTTCTGAAATGCAAACGCCCCTTTACTGTCATTACCCAGCGCGGCCTTCTTGGTTTCGTCATCTTCCTGGTAGGCGTCGTAAGGGATGTGGGCGTCGCTGCCCAGCTTTCCGACTTCGTCCCGATAACGCTTCTGGTCAGCGCGCCACTCCTCATGCGTAACCGGCTTATAGCCCCAGTAAAAGGGGATAATGGGAGAACGTCCAGGCTCACAGATTTTCTTTTGCGCCTCTTCGTTGTGGGACATGATGAAATCTTTCCACTCGTGCGCATACAGGTCTGAACGGTTCAACCGCTTGCTTAACCCGGAAATAATCCCTTTTTCCTGATTCTGATAAGCTTCCCCAACATCGTTCACACCGTGCACCAGAATCACAATGCATGGCATCGGGCGCGGAACGCCAACTTTACGGGTCTGGGCTACCAGGCCCAAACTTTTGTGAACAGGAATATCGTTTTCAGATATAACGCGTGGACAATACGGACTTATTCTTACACCTATCATCAACGTATCTCCAGATAATGAATACCGCTGAGACAGCTAAAACAACATAAATTACCTTCCATACGGAATATCCTTTTTAAGAGTGGCGATGTAAGACATTACGCCTGTAAGGAAGGCATTTAAATACGAAATAAAATATCAATAAGCACCACAGAAACTCGGATTATTCATCCAGTGAATAACTCACAGAAAAGAGAAAATGGATTTACTGCGATATTAATAGTCTGACGACTACCCACAACTGAAAAGAATAAGAACCATAGCGACTTAAATAAATAAAACTCATCAAATAAACAAATAACGGGATTCATTTATATTGATAAGTTTTCATTAATACTATTCAAATTATTTATAGCAAAACGCTAACGGTCAGAAATTGGAACCCAAGGCATTCCCAGCGCCGTCCCCTGCACGCCATTCTCCTGCAGGTAGCGGTCGATTTCCACCATCCCCGTCCAGCGGTTCTCACACCATAGCGGTGCCAGAAGCGTTGGACGGCGGGCGCTGGCCGAGATGCGGTGGTAGACAATTTCCGGCGGGGTGTGGCGAATCATCTCCCCCGCCGTCACCGTATAGTCCTCAAGCTCAATACCGCTTAACCGCCCGGCTTCCCAGGCTTTCGCCATAATGCTTCCCGTAACGATATGCAGCGGGTGCAGCTTAATGCCGTCCACGCCGGTCTCAACCACCTTTTCCAGCGTCTCCAGGCCGTGCTGCTGCCCTTCACCCGGCAAGCCGACAATCAGGTGCGAGCAGACCTTCAGCCCGCGCTCGCGGGCCAGGCGAGTGGTGCGCTGGTAGCAGGCGAAATCATGGCCACGGTTAATACGGTGCAGGGTTTTGTCGTGCGCGGTCTGCAGGCCCAGCTCCAGCCAGATCTCGTAGCCTTGCTCTTTGTATTCGCTGAGCAGGTCCAGCACCGCGTCCGGTACGCAGTCCGGGCGCGTGCCCACGCACAGCCCAACGATGTTAGCCTGGCTGACGGCCTGCTGATACATAGAGCGCAGCACCTGCACCTCCGCCCACGTGCTGGTGTAGGCCTGAAAATAGGCCAGATACTGCTTCGCGCGGTTCACCTGGCTTGCCTGATGGACAAGCTGTTCAGCGATAGATTTATGCTGCTGGGCTTCGTCAGCAAAGGACGCAACGTTACAGAAGGTGCAGCCGCCTCGCCCGATGGTGCCATCGCGATTCGGGCAGCTAAACCCGCCGTGCAGCGACAGCTTATGAACCTTTTGCCCGTACCGCTGCAAAAGATCCCCACCAAACATATTGACTAATTTCTGTAACTGCATAATCTGATAGACCGTCCCGGAGAAAGGGGACAAGCCTGCCACTTTTAGCCTCTGTCGGCGATGACCTGGATCAATCGCCCTGGACGGCTTTTATCTATATGAATAAATACTCAGGATTACTGCAATTTCATTCACGCTACCCGTGATTACTTTTCCTTATGTTCTGATTGTTTTTTTCATTTATAGCGCCACCACTGAAAAACAGTGGGTTTATGCGGGTTTGCAGCCATTGCCAGATTATTATTCTGCTATAAAACGGCTATTCAGCACGCTACATTGATAATACCGCTTTCATATAGTGAGTCAGATCACACTCCGCTGCGTCCTGCCAGGGCATACAATCAATGTAAAAATAGTTAAATGACATTTAATTTCAAAGACATAAACTCTCTTTAGCACATTTTTGTATAAATAAGATTGCCATTTGACCTGTGTACCAATTCCCGATAAGTTGGAAATCCGCTGGAAGCTTTCTGGATGAGCGGCCTGCTCATCATATTTATGCAGTAATTGAGATTCCCTCTGAAGCAAGTCCTCAAACTTGTTTACCTGCGCGAAAGGATGAAAAAGAGGGCGAATGCGAGGTCCGCGTATGAAACGCAAACCCCGTCGCCATGCTCTTTCTGTGCCTGTGCGCCACGGTAAAGTTCAGTGGGAAGCCCGACGAGCCTGGGGAGGTTCACTGATATGTTGTACGATAAATCCCTTGAGAAGGATAACTGTGGTTTCGGCCTGATCGCCCACATAGAAGGCGAACCTAGCCACAAGGTAGTGCGTACTGCTATTCACGCACTGGCCCGAATGCAGCACCGTGGCGCTATTCTTGCCGATGGTAAAACGGGCGACGGTTGCGGCCTGCTGCTGCAAAAACCGGATCGTTTCTTCCGCATCGTGGCGGAAGAGCGCGGCTGGCGTTTAGCCAAAAACTACGCTGTCGGCATGCTGTTCCTGAACCAGGATCCTGAAAAGGCTGCCGCCTCACGCCGCATCGTCGAAGAAGAACTTCAGCGTGAAACCCTGTCGATTGTCGGCTGGCGCAATGTGCCAACCAACGAAGGGGTGCTCGGTGAAATCGCCCTCTCCTCGCTGCCTCGTATTGAACAGATTTTCGTCAACGCGCCTGCGGGCTGGCGTCCGCGTGATATGGAACGCCGTCTGTTTATTGCCCGCCGCCGCATTGAAAAACGTCTCCAGGACGATAAAGAGTTCTACGTTTGTAGCCTCTCTAACCTGGTGAACATCTATAAGGGTCTGTGTATGCCGGCTGACCTGCCGCGCTTCTACCTGGACCTGGCGGACCTGCGTCTGGAATCGGCCATTTGCCTGTTCCACCAGCGCTTCTCCACCAACACCGTTCCACGCTGGCCGCTGGCTCAGCCGTTCCGCTACCTGGCGCACAACGGCGAGATCAACACCATCACCGGTAACCGCCAGTGGGCCCGCGCCCGTACCTATAAGTTCCAGACGCCGCTGATTCCTGACCTGCACGATGCCGCGCCGTTCGTGAACGAAACCGGCTCTGACTCCAGCTCAATGGATAACATGCTGGAACTGCTGCTGGCGGGCGGGATGGACATCGTGCGCGCCATGCGTCTGCTTGTGCCACCGGCCTGGCAGAACAACCCTGATATGGACCCCGAGCTGCGCGCGTTCTTCGACTTTAACTCCATGCACATGGAGCCGTGGGACGGCCCGGCGGGCATCGTCATGTCCGACGGCCGCTTCGCCGCCTGTAACCTGGACCGTAACGGTCTGCGTCCGGCACGCTACGTCATTACCAAAGACAAGCTCATCACCTGCGCCTCTGAAGTCGGTATCTGGGATTACCAGCCTGACGAAGTGGTCGAAAAAGGCCGCGTCGGTCCGGGCGAGCTGATGGTGATCGACACCCGCGGTGGGCGCATTCTGCACTCTGCCGAAACCGATCACGATCTGAAAAGCCGCCATCCGTACAAAGAGTGGATGGAGAAGAACGTCCGTCGCCTCGTGCCGTTCGAAGATTTATCGGATGAAGAAGTGGGTCGTCGCGAACTGGACGACGATACGCTTGCAAGCTTCCAGAAACAGTTTAACTACAGCGCAGAAGAGCTGGACTCTGTTATTCGCGTGCTCGGTGAAAACGGCCAGGAAGCGGTCGGATCCATGGGTGATGACACCCCGTTTGCCGTACTCTCCAGCCAGCCACGCATCATTTACGATTACTTCCGCCAGCAGTTCGCGCAGGTGACCAACCCGCCGATCGACCCGCTGCGCGAAGCGCACGTGATGTCGCTGGCTACCAGCATCGGTCGCGAGATGAACGTCTTCTGCGAAGCCGAAGGCCAGGCGCACCGTCTGACCTTTAAATCACCGATCCTGCTGTACTCCGATTTTAAACAGCTCACCACCATGAAAGAGGAGCACTACCGCGCAGACACGCTCGATATTACTTTCGACGTGACCGAAGCGAGCCTCGAAGAGACGGTGAATGCGCTGTGTGACAAAGCCGAACAGATGGTGCGTAACGGTACCGTTCTGCTGGTGCTGTCCGACCGCAATATCGCGAAAAACCGTCTGCCGGTGCCTGCCCCGATGGCTGTTGGCGCTATCCAGACGCGTCTGGTCGACAAGAGCCTGCGCTGCGACGCCAACATTATTGTGGAAACCGCCAGCGCCCGCGACCCGCACCACTTTGCCGTGCTGTTAGGCTTTGGCGCGACGGCGATCTACCCGTACCTGGCCTACGAAACGCTGGCGCGCCTGGTGGATACCCGCGCGATCGACAAAGATTACCGCGCGGTGATGCTGAACTACCGTAACGGCATCAACAAAGGTCTGTACAAGATCATGTCCAAAATGGGCATCTCGACCATTGCCTCCTACCGCTGTTCGAAGCTGTTTGAAGCGGTCGGCCTGCATGACGAGGTCGCCAACCTCTGCTTCCAGGGCGTGGTCAGCCGCATCGGCGGCGCCGGTTTTGCTGACTTCCAGCAGGATCTGGTGAACCTGTCCAAACGCGCCTGGCTGGCACGTAAGCCGCTGGATCAGGGCGGTCTGCTGAAATACGTTCACGGCGGCGAGTATCATGCCTACAACCCGGACGTGGTGCGCACGCTGCAGCAGGCGGTTCAGAGCGGTGAATACAGCGATTACCAGCAGTACGCTGAGCTGGTAAACAACCGCCCGGCGGCAACGCTCCGCGACCTCATTGCCCTGAACCCGGGTGATGAAGCGGTCAGCATTGACGAGGTTGAGCCTGCATCCGAGCTGTTCAAACGCTTCGATACCGCGGCGATGTCCATCGGCGCGCTGAGCCCGGAAGCCCACGAAGCGCTGGCGGAAGCCATGAACAGCATCGGCGGCAACTCGAACTCCGGCGAAGGCGGTGAAGATCCGGCGCGTTACGGCACCAACAAAGTGTCCCGCATCAAGCAGGTGGCGTCCGGCCGCTTTGGCGTGACGCCTGCGTACCTGGTCAACGCCGACGTGATCCAGATTAAAGTCGCTCAGGGTGCGAAACCGGGCGAAGGCGGCCAGCTGCCGGGTGATAAAGTTACCCCGTACATCGCCAAACTGCGCTATTCCGTGCCGGGCGTGACGCTGATCTCCCCGCCGCCGCACCACGATATCTACTCTATCGAGGACCTGGCGCAGCTGATTTTCGACCTGAAGCAGGTCAACCCGAAGGCAATGATCTCCGTGAAGCTGGTTTCCGAACCGGGCGTCGGCACCATCGCTACCGGCGTGGCGAAAGCCTATGCGGATCTCATCACCATCGCCGGTTACGACGGCGGTACCGGCGCAAGCCCGCTCTCCTCCGTCAAATACGCGGGCTGCCCGTGGGAGCTTGGCCTGGTGGAAACCCAGCAGGCGCTGGTGGCGAACGGTCTGCGTCACAAGATCCGTCTGCAGGTGGACGGCGGCCTGAAAACGGGCCTCGACATCATTAAAGCGGCGATCCTCGGCGCGGAAAGCTTCGGCTTCGGTACCGGCCCAATGGTTGCGCTCGGCTGTAAATACCTGCGTATTTGCCACCTGAACAACTGCGCAACCGGCGTTGCTACCCAGGACGAGAAGCTGCGTAAGAACCACTATCACGGTCTGCCGTTCAAAGTGACCAACTACTTTGAGTTCATCGCCCGCGAAACCCGCGAGCTGATGGCGCAGCTGGGCGTGAAGCGTCTGGTGGACCTGATTGGCCGTACCGACCTGCTGAAAGAGCTGGAAGGCTTCACGGCGAAGCAGCAGAAGCTGGAGCTGAGCAAGCTGCTTGAAACCGCGCAGCCGCACCCTGGCAAAGCGGTCTACTGCACCGAGAACAACCCGCCGTTCGATAACGGCGTGCTGAACGCGCAGCTGTTGCAGCAGGCGAAACCGTACGTGGACGACAAGCAGAGCAAAACGTTCTGGTTTGATATCCGCAACACCGACCGCTCCGTGGGCGCCTCCCTCTCCGGCTACATCGCGCAAACGCACGGTGACCAGGGGCTGGCGGCGGATCCGATTACCGCGCATTTCAGCGGTACCGCGGGTCAGAGCTTCGGCGTATGGAACGCAGGCGGCGTTGAGCTGTACCTGACCGGCGATGCCAACGACTACGTCGGTAAAGGCATGGCAGGCGGCCTGCTGGCGGTGCGTCCTCCGGTCGGCTCAGCCTTCCGCAGCCATGAAGCCAGCATCATCGGTAATACCTGCCTGTACGGCGCGACCGGCGGTCGTCTGTTTGCAGCAGGCCGTGCGGGCGAGCGTTTTGCGGTGCGTAACTCCGGTGCTATCACCGTGGTGGAAGGCATTGGCGATAACGGGTGTGAATACATGACGGGCGGGATTGTTTGCGTTCTGGGTAAAACTGGCGTGAACTTCGGCGCGGGCATGACGGGCGGTTTTGCGTACGTCCTGGACGAAGACGGTGAGTTCCGCAAACGCGTGAACCCGGAGCTGGTAGAAGTGCTGGACGTTGATACGCTGGCTATCCATGAAGAACACCTGCGCGGCTTGATTACCGAACACGTGCAGCATACCGGTTCTTCGCGCGGCGAAGAGATCCTGGCAAACTGGCCGGCGTTCTCTGCGAAATTCGCGCTGGTTAAGCCGAAGTCCAGCGATGTTAAAGCCCTGTTGGGTCACCGTAGTCGTAGCGCAGCAGAGCTGCGCGTGCAGGCGCAGTAAGGAATTCAGATGAGCCAGAACGTATACCAGTTTATCGACCTGCAGCGTGTTGATCCGCCAAAGAAACCGCTGAAGATCCGCAAAATTGAATTTGTTGAAATCTACGAGCCGTTTTCAGAAGGCCAGGCCAAGGCACAGGCAGACCGCTGCCTGTCCTGCGGTAACCCTTACTGCGAATGGAAATGTCCGGTACACAACTACATCCCGAACTGGCTGAAGCTGGCCAACGAAGGGCGTATTTTTGAAGCCGCCGAGCTGTCTCACCAGACCAACACCCTGCCGGAAGTGTGCGGCCGCGTGTGCCCTCAGGACCGTCTGTGCGAAGGTTCCTGTACGCTGAACGACGAGTTCGGCGCGGTGACCATCGGCAACATCGAGCGCTATATCAACGATAAAGCGTTCGAGATGGGCTGGCGTCCGGATATGACCGGCGTGAAGCAAACCGACAAGCGCGTGGCAATCATCGGTGCGGGCCCGGCGGGCCTGGCCTGTGCGGACGTGCTGACCCGCAACGGCGTGAAGGCGGTGGTCTTTGACCGCCATCCGGAAATCGGCGGTCTGCTGACCTTCGGTATCCCGGCCTTCAAGCTGGAAAAAGAGGTCATGACCCGTCGCCGTGAAATCTTCACCGGCATGGGCATTGAGTTCAAACTGAACGTGGAAGTGGGCCGCGACGTGCAGCTCGACGACCTGCTGAAGGATTACGACGCCGTGTTCCTCGGCGTGGGCACCTATCAGTCCATGCGCGGCGGTCTGGAGAACGAAGATGCGCCGGGCGTGTACGACGCGCTGCCGTTCCTGATTGCCAACACCAAGCAGATCATGGGCTACGGCGAAACCGCCGATGAGCCGTTCGTCAGCATGGAAGGCAAACGCGTGGTGGTGCTGGGCGGCGGTGATACCGCGATGGACTGCGTGCGTACCTCCATTCGTCAGAATGCGGCACACGTGATCTGCGCCTATCGTCGTGACGAAGAGAACATGCCGGGCTCTAAACGCGAAGTGAAAAACGCGCGTGAAGAGGGCGTGGAGTTCCAGTTCAACATCCAGCCTCTGGGTATTGAAGTGAATGCCAACGGTAAAGTGAGCGGCGTGAAGATGGCGCGCACTGAGATGGGCGCACCGGATGCGAAAGGGCGTCGTCGCGCCGAGATCGTAGCCGGTTCTGAGCACGTGATCCCGGCCGATGCCGTAGTGATGGCGTTCGGCTTCCGTCCTCACAGCATGGAATGGCTGGCGAAGCACAGCGTTGAGCTGGATTCGCAGGGTCGCGTGATTGCGCCAGAAGGCAGCGACAATGCATTCCAGACCAGCAACCCGAAAATCTTCGCCGGTGGCGATATCGTTCGCGGTTCTGACCTGGTGGTAACGGCGATTGCCGAAGGTCGTAAAGCGGCTGACGGGATCCTGAACTACCTGGAAGTGTAAGAAAACGAGCCGGATGGAATTACCATCCGGCTTTTTTATGCGGTTAACAGGCTGGCGCGGACCTTCACCACGGCCTTTTTAATCTCTCCCGCCGAGTCGGTGATACACCCCGGTTTATGCGGTTCCCCCGGCATAAACACCACGAACATCCCCGGCCTTAACGCTAGCGATTGTTCCCCCTCGATGCGACGGCAAAGCTGATAATCCTCGTCGCTATGCATTTCCTCGCACTCGCGCGCGGACTCCGCAACGCCAAACAGAATCCGCTCTTCACCGGCCAACAGGAGCTGAATGTCAATATACCGTGTGTGCAGCTCTGCCTTTTTCTGTTCCGGACTCTGAGTGCAAAACTGCATAACATTCATAAAGATATCTTTGCCTTGCACCTCGTAGTGGCCCGGCGCTTTCTCCTGCGGCCGGGCGGCAACCGCCAGCGCCAGCGCATTCACCAGTACGGCGGGCAGGCCCGACGATGCCAGTGACTGCAGCTCTCCCATCATCATAGCGTGTCTCCCGTTGCTAACAGCGCCGCACCCAATAGCCCAGCGTCGTGGCGATAATGCGCTGCCCGAAGCGCCACCTGATATACCTCTGGCTCCTGCGATAAATAGGCTTTCACCAGGGGCAAATATCCTTCCGCCAGCCCCACGCTGCCGCCGACCACGATAACCTGACAGTCGGTAACAGCTTTGACGTCAGCGATCAGTCGAGCCAGCGTTTGTGCAGAATTTGCCACCAGCTTACGGGCCTGCGGTGTATCCCGACTGAATATTGCCTTCGCATCGAGCCCTGCCAGCTCCTCCTTCGCCTGAGCGGCAATACCTCGCCCTGAGGCAATGGCTTCAACGCACCCTCTTCGCCCACAGCCGCAGAGAGGTCCATCTGGATCCGCCAGCGTGTGGCCAAAATGCCCCGCAAGCCCACCGCTGCCCGACTGCAGTTTTCCATTGAGCACAACACCGCCGCCCACGCCGGTTGAAACCGTCAGAAATGCCATATCCTGTTTCTGGTGCAACGCGCAAAACTCTGCCCATGCGGCGGCCTGCGCGTCGTTAAGTGCCGTCACCGGTAATTGCGTGATGGCTTTCAAAAAGGCGACCAGCGGAAAATGTGCCAGCCCGCCCAGGTTGGAAGGATTGATGGAGGTCAGTACGCCGTTTTGAATAATCCCTGTCGACGCCACCGCCACGCGACGGGCATGCGTAACGAGAGGTAAAACCAGGGCACGTAACGCCTCCTCCAGCGCGCCCGGCGTCTGACTGGCGGGAGTCTGGCACTCCCTACGCATCGACAGAACGTGTCCCTCTATCAGGGCGGCGGCGAGCTTTGTTCCGCCAATATCAATCGCCAGCGTCGTCATTTCACCACCTGCTCGCGTTTGACCGCCCCCGCCGGGAAGGCTCCGCTCAGCGGTTTACCGTCGATAGCATCGTGAGTGCGTAGCGCTTCCGGCCTGATCCAACGCTGAACGCGAGACGGCATATCCAGGCCGATCAACAGGATAACCACAAACGTCAGGCCAAAGGAGAGCGATCCCAGCGCGGTTCCCAACTCCATCCGTTGCGACAGCAGCGCGCCGATCACCGGTGCAAGCGCCCCGCCTAGCGCGCCGACGTTATAGGTAAATCCAAGCCCGGCCGCCCGCTGGTCGGTATCGAAGTAACCACCGATGAGTTTAGGCAAGATCCCGGAAATACCCTGACCCAGCATCTGCTGGAAAAAGAGCAACAGCCCGAGCACCCAGATATTCGCACCGCCGATCGCAAACACCGGAATGATGAGCATCTGCGAGGCCAGCAGGCTGCAGACGTACGCTTTACGGGTTCCCAGCCAGTCGCCAAGAAAACCGCCTACGCAGCAGCCCACCGCCGCGCCAAATCCGCTGAAGAACAGCACGCGGGCCACCGTAACCGGATCGTAGGCCAGCTCCGTTTTCAAATAGGTTGGCAGTAGCGCCTGAATCGGCCACGAGTACAGAAAGGCGAATAGCACCACTACCATCAGCGTTACGCCAGTAGGCCAGCGTTTGCCGCTGCTTTGCACCATAAAGCTGATAAAAACGACAGCGCACAGCAGCCCCAGAATGACCACCATCCCGACGTTGTTTAGCTCCCCGGCAAAGCAGAGCCACAGCGCCATACCGGCAAACAGCGTCATGGCAATATTGATTACGCGGTATTTGCCGCGATAAAGAATATCAACCATCGTACGCACCGGGGCTTTACCTTCATGCTTCGCTTGCCAGTCCTCCGCTTCCGGGATGTTTTTACGCAGCCACAGGGCGAAGACGATGGGCAAAATGCCGATAAAGAATAGCGCACGCCAGCCCCAGACGGGGACCACGAGACTGTAAACCTGCGCGGCAATGACGGCGCCCACGGAGAAACCGGAAATCAGAAAACCGCTCGCCTTGTTGCGCAGATGCTTCGGCCAGCTTTCAATCACGTAGGTTGCGCTGGAACCATATTCGCCTGCCATCCCCATGCCAATCACCATTCTGGCAATAAACATGGTGACGTAGCCTGGCGCAAACCCGCAGGCCAGAGTACCGCAGGAGAACAGAACAATGCTGGTTATCATCGCCAGCTTACGGCCATAGCGATCGCCCATCGCCCCCAGCAGCAGGCCACCAAACCAGCGTGAGATAAAGGCCGCCGAAATTAAACTCGCGGCTTCCACCGTCGTCAGGCCGAACTCACTTTTTACTTCCGTCAGAACTAAGGCAATCAGGACAAAATCGAAGCCATCAAGCAAATATCCCAACCAGGCGGCGGAGAAGGCACGCCACTGCGGGCGGCTGAGATGGCGGTACCACGGGATGCTTTGGGTAGATATACTCATTTCACTCTCCCGACGATTTATCTGTCGTTTTGCCGGACGGCGGCTGCGCCTTATCCGGCCTGCGTAATGCGTTAGCGTTTTTCCGCCATCAGCTGTTCTGCCAGGGCTTTTAACGCTGGCACAAATTTTTCGTCCACAGGGGAAAACGGCTTGCGGCACAGCGGTACGGAAACCACGTCCATGTAGTGCAGCACCGTTTTCAGACCACGGAAGACACCGGCTTTGATCAGCACGTCGATAACCTTATTGCACTCGCTTTGCAGACTCTGCGCGGTGGCGTTATCCCCATCCCGAACCGCTTTAGCGATTGCCTGGTAGCGCCAGCCCATGATGTTGTACGTACTGCCGATCCCTCCGTCAGCGCCTGCAAGCAGACCGGAGGCGAAGATCTCGTCGTAGCCGTTGTAGAGCACAAGTTCCGGATGCGCACGGCGGATCTGTTCCATCTGGAAGAGATCGCCAGAGGTTTGCTTCAGCGCGCCGACGCCCGGCAGCGTGACCAGGGTGTTGATCTGCTCAAGCGTCAGCTTCACGCCGCTGAGGGCCGGAATGTTGTAAACCACCATCGGTAACCCCTCTGCAGCGTCAATAATTGCACGATAGTGATCACAGTGTTCTTCAAAGCTGAACGGATAGTAAAACGGTGTGACGGCGGACACGGCGTCAAACCCAAAGCGGGCAGCGGCGGTGGCCAGCCGCTGGCTCTCTGCTGTGCTGACGCAGCCAACATGGGCAATGAGCGTAATTTTCCCCTTCGCCTCTTCCGCCACGATCTCCATGACTTGCTCACGTTCGGAAAGGCTTTGTACAAAAGCCTCTCCTGTTGAACCACCCACATAAAGCCCGTCGATGCCCTGCTCAATATTGAACTGCACCAGACGGCGCAGGCTCTCTGTATCCAGCATTTGTTGTTGAGTAAACGGGGTCAGGAGTGCGGCCATTACGCCGCGTAATTGCGTTGCCATAGTTACCTCAATCGATCGTGTGTTTGTTAAAATGACATACCTTTATACCTGTTATACCAGACCAATTATGCAGCAGTGGAATACAGAACGCTTATATTGCGATCTGCTTCACTAAAGGATCGTTATTTTTTGGCTTTTGAATGTTGGCCGAAAGCGTGCCAGGTGGCAGAAACGCTGTTGAGATGGGTCTGGAGTGCGCGATCGGCCTCATCCGGGTCCCGGCGGCGGATCGCATCGACGATCGCAATATGCTGGTGATAGCTGACTTCATTATGCTTATACAGCTCGGCATCCGGCACTTTAGGGCGCGCGGCAATCAGCCAGTCGAGCAGCGCAACGTGGATCGCATTAAAGATCGGATTGCCGGGAATTTCCGCCAGCACGCGGTGAAAATCGACGTCGGATCGGATAAACAGGGCGTTATCATCCAGAGACTGGCTGTTGATCTCCAGCGCTTGTGTCAGCCGAGCGATTTGCTCGTCAGTGGCAAATTCAGCGGCAAAACGGACAAGGCTGGATTCAAAGAACAGACGTAGCTGTTCAAAATGGGCAATGCCGCCGGGCTGGGTAAGGAAATCTTTCGCCATGCCTGAAAGCTCGTTGATGATGGTATCGGCAGAAGGCATGGAGACGCGGGCACGTTCACCGTTGTTGATCTGCACCAGTCCTTTACGCTTTAGCGCCGCCAGCGCCTCCCGCACCGAAGGGCGACCCACGTTGAAGAACTCCATCAGCTCACGTTCGGAGGGAAGTTGTTCTCCCTGAGCAAACTCTTTGCGGCGGATCATCTGCTCGAGCTCTTCTTCCACCATATCGGACAGCTTTTTGCGCGCCAGAGGACGACGTCGCAGGCTGCGGCCAATAGTTTCATCAGAGTTTTCAGCTTTAAGATCAGTTGGTTTCATTGCAGTCCGGTGCCATAGAAGTAAAACAATTTATCATAACACAGGAAATTAGAGGGGGCGAAAAGGGGCAGAAAGCAAAACAGGCCCGATTGGGCCTGTTTGATTATTTCACGACGCGAAGAGCCGGACGACCACCGCGCGGAGGCGGATCGTCATCAGGGTCATTGTCGTCGTGATGATCGGGTTTATCACCATCGATAAGTGACATCACCGTGTCGCTTTCGCGCTCATCGGATGCGTTGTCATCATTCAGGCTGGCAACATCTTCATCATACGCCGCTTCCGGCTCGAACATGGTACCCGCACCGTTTTCACGCGCGTAGATAGCCAGCACGGCTGCCAGAGGTACGGAAACCTGACGCGGCACGCCGCCGAAACGCGCGTTGAAGCGCACTTCATCGTTTGCCAGCTCCAGGTTACCCACCGCGCGCGGCGCAATGTTCAGTACGATCTGCCCGTCACGCGCGTATTCCATTGGAACCAGCACGCCCGGCAACGTCACATCCACAACCAGGTGCGGCGTGAGCTGGTTATCCAGCAGCCATTCATAGAAGGCGCGCAGCAGATACGGACGGCGTGGGGTAAGTTGTGACATTTCCACAGTCATTAGCCTCGGCCGAGACGCATTTCACGTTCCGGTTCAGTTAAAGATGCCAGGAAAGAGTCGCGTTCAAATACGCGAGTCATATAGCCCTTCAGCTCTTTCGCGCCAGGACCGCTGAATTCTACGCCCAGGGTTGGCAGACGCCACAGCAGCGGTGCCAGGTAGCAATCCACCAGGCTGAACTCATCGCTCAGGAAGAATGGTTTCTGACCAAACACAGGAGCGATCGCCAGCAGCTCTTCACGCAGTTGTTTACGTGCAGCGTCAGCTTCAGAAGCAGAACCGCTGGTAATCACGTTCATCAGCGAGTACCAGTCTTTTTCGATACGCTGCATGTACAGGCGGCTTTCACCACGCGCGACAGGGTAAACAGGCATCAATGGCGGATGCGGGAAACGCTCATCCAGATATTCCATAATGATACGGGATTCCCACAGGGTCAGCTCGCGATCCACCAGCGTCGGTACGCTTTGGCTCGGGTTGAGATCGATCAGATCCTGAGGCGGGTTATCCTTTTCCACATGCTCGATCTCAAAACTGACACCCTTCTCGGCCAGCACGATACGAACCTGATGGCTATAAATGTCAGTAGGACCAGAAAACAGCGTCATTACCGAACGTTTGTTGGCAGCGACAGCCATGAAAACCTCCAGGTATATTCAGAATTTTTACTGCTACCAGCCCAACAGGGGCCAGCCAGATGTTGTATCGCCCATCCCAGAGAAAACACATTGTTCAAGAAACGAACAAAAATCGAGTATTCACCGATATTTGGGCAGAAAATTGGATGATAGTTTACCAGATTTTGATGGCTTTGTGGTGAGGGGATTCTGGAAATGTGGAAAAAGAGAAGATATATGCATGGATATTGTGGATAACCTGCGCATTATCCATAAAAAAACCCGCCGAAGCGGGTTTTTCGCCAATCGTTCTGCGTAAGCAGAATGGATTAACGTTTGGAGAACTGTGGACGACGACGTGCTTTACGCAGACCCACTTTCTTACGTTCAACCTGACGCGCGTCACGAGTAACGAAGCCAGCTTTACGCAGTTCAGAACGCAGGGATTCGTCGTACTCCATCAGAGCGCGGGTGATACCGTGACGGATCGCACCTGCCTGACCGGAGATACCACCACCTTTAACGGTGATGTACAGATCCAGTTTTTCTACCATGTCAACCAGTTCCAGCGGCTGGCGAACTACCATGCGGGCAGTTTCGCGACCGAAGTATTGTTCCAGAGAACGCTGGTTGATTACGATTTTACCACTGCCCGGTTTGATGAAAACGCGAGCTGCGGAACTTTTGCGGCGACCAGTGCCGTAGTATTGATTTTCAGCCATTGCCTATAATCCCGATTAGATGTCAAGAACTTGCGGTTGCTGTGCCGCGTGGTTGTGCTCGTTGCCTGCGTAAACTTTCAGTTTACGGAACATAGCACGACCCAGCGGGCCTTTTGGCAGCATGCCTTTAACCGCGATTTCAATCACACGCTCAGGACGGCGGGCAATCATCTCTTCAAAGGTCGCTTCTTTGATACCACCGATGTGGCCAGTGTGGTGATAGTACACTTTGTCAGTACGCTTGTTGCCGGTTACAGCAACTTTATCAGCGTTCAGAACGATGATGTAATCACCGGTATCAACGTGCGGAGTGTATTCCGCTTTATGCTTACCGCGCAGGCGACGAGCCAGTTCAGTAGCCAGACGGCCCAGAGTTTTACCGGTCGCGTCAACAACATACCAGTCGCGCTGTACGGTTTCTGGTTTAGCTGTAAAAGTTTTCATTAAAAGCTTACCCAAATAATAAGTTACACGTTGGTGAACACCCAAACGTTTAGTCAGTTGAGGTTCACACGACAAAGTCCGGCAAACCTACCCCTTCGAATAGCACATGCCGACACATAGAAAGTTTCGGGAAAAAAACCTTCTCGTAACGTGGGGTCGCAAGATTATAGAGAAGTTGAGGTCAAAGATCGACCCTTAAATGTGATTTGGAATGGGTTTTTCGGGGGTGTGGAAAATGCCGGGTGGCGGCTGCGCCTTACCCGGCCTACAAGGTTCCCTTCTCAGGGAGAGGGTGGCATTTATGGCATATGCTCCAGCTTCAGGTATTCCTCACTCTGCATCTCCTGCAGGCGCGACAGGCAGCGCTGGAACTCAAATTTCAGCCGCTCTCCCTGGTAAATCTCATATAAAGGTACCTCGGCGCTGACCACCAGCTTGACGTGGCGCTCATAAAACTCATCCACCAGCGCAATGAAGCGCCGTGCTTCGCTCTCCATCAGCCGCGTCATCACCGGCACGTCCAGCACCATCACGGTGTGGAACAGACGCGAAAGCGCAATGTAGTCGTGCTGGCTGCGGGCATCCACGCAGAGCGTCGTAAAGGAGACCGCCAGCGTTTGGTTTTCGACGCCAAGCGTGGGCAGCGGTCGATGGTTAATCTCGAGTTCCGGGGCGTGCTCGCGTTTTGCCCCCGCCAGCGCCAGCCAGAGTGTATCCATCTCGCGGGTGGTCTCTGCATTTAACGGCGAAAGCCACAGATGCGCCTGAGTCAGCGTGCGCAGACGATAATCGACACCGGCATCAACGTTCATGATGTCGCAGTGCTGCTTGATGGCATCAATGGCGGGCAGGAAGCGTGCCCGCTGCAGGCCGTTACGATAGAGCTCATCCGGCGGGATATTCGACGTGGCCACCAGCGTGATCCCGCGGGCAAATAGCGCTTTCATCAGGCCGCCTAGCAGCATGGCATCGGTGATGTCAGACACAAAAAACTCGTCGAAGCAGAGCACGTCCGTTTCAGCTTTGAACCTGTCGGCCACAATCTCCAGCGGATCGCTTTTGCCCTGCAGTGCGGTCAGCTCTTCATGCACCCGCAGCATAAAACGATGGAAGTGCAGACGCTGCTTACGTGCGCCAGGCAGGCTCATGTAAAACAGGTCCATCAGCCAGGTTTTTCCGCGACCGACCCCGCCCCACATATATAAACCGCGTACCGGCGCGTGAGCCTGTGGCGCTTTTTTACCGAGCAACCGCCCAAATGCCGCCTTTAGCCCACCGTTCTGTTCGACTTCAGCGGGTTTTGCCGTGAGCTCCTGATAAATCATCTCCAGACGGTTTACCGCCTCACGTTGAACGTCATCAGGCTGATGAGTGCCCTCGTTAAGGGCCAGTTGATAACGCGATGCAGGGGACAGGTTTTGCATAATCTTATTGTTATTCCTTCAATTAACGCTCACCAGCAGACGTGACTGATGAAAAAAAGGCCGTTCTACACTACGCGATGATACGTCAGGATTCCACTTCTGCAGAAATAGCGGTTATAGTGGCATTATCAGGCACAGGCAGGAGCCGAGCCAACACCCTACGGAACAACAAGACAACGGGAGAAGTTCATGACCTGGGAATATGCGCTAATCGGTTTAGTCGTCGGCATCGTCATCGGTGCTGTGGCCATGCGTTTCGGTAATCGCAAATTGCGTCAGCAGCAGTCACTGCAGTACGAACTGGAAAAGAACAAAGCCGAGCTGGAAGAGTATCGTGAAGAGCTGGTCAGCCATTTTGCCCGCAGCGCCGAGCTGCTGGACAACATGGCAACCGACTATCGTCAGCTGTATCAACATATGGCAAAAAGCTCCAGCAGCCTGCTGCCGGAAATGACCGCGGAAACCAACCCGTTCCGCAACCGTCTGGCTGACTCTGAAGCCGGTAACGATCAGGCGCCCGTTCAGATGCCTCGCGACTATTCCGATGGCGCGTCCGGCCTGCTGCGCGGCGGTGTAAAACGCGATTAATCGCACAACCTGAATTTATTTTACGGGCGCAGCGATTGCGCCCGTCCTTTCCTGATGACCCCAGCTATCATTTAGTTAAACACCTCATTGTTCAGCGGTTTAAAATTCAATAACATCAACGTGTTTTTAGGGCCGTTTTTCCTTTATTCCAGGTTACGAGAGTCAACATCGATGAAGAAAAAAAACCAGCTGTTGAGCGCTATCGCGTTAAGTGTCGGGTTATCTCTCTCGGCGTCCGTCCCTGTATTTGCCGCCATTCCTTCCCAGGTGCCTGGCCAGGCGGCCATTCCAAGCCTCGCGCCCATGCTGGAAAAAGTGTTGCCTGCGGTCGTTAGCGTTCAGGTTGAGGGCACCGCAGTACAAAGCCAACGCGTCCCTGAAGAACTGAAAAAATATTTCGGCGATGAGTCTCCCGACCAGCAGGCGCAGCCTTTTGAAGGCCTGGGCTCTGGCGTCATTATTGATGCGGCAAAAGGCTATATCCTGACCAACAACCACGTCATCAGCCAGGCCGATAAAATCAGCGTCCAGCTTAACGATGGCCGTGAATTTGATGCCAAACTGATCGGCGGCGACGACCAGAGCGACATCGCGCTGCTGCAGGTACAAAACCCAAGCAACCTGACCCAGATTGCCATCGCGGATTCCGACAAACTGCGCGTCGGCGATTTTGCCGTCGCCGTGGGCAACCCCTTTGGCTTAGGGCAGACCGCAACTTCCGGGATCGTCTCGGCGCTGGGACGCAGCGGTCTCAACCTGGAAGGGCTGGAAAACTTTATCCAGACCGATGCATCAATCAACCGTGGTAACTCCGGCGGAGCATTGCTTAACCTTAACGGCGAGCTGATCGGGATTAACACGGCTATTCTGGCCCCGGGCGGCGGCAGCATCGGGATCGGTTTTGCTATCCCCAGCAATATGGCCAAAACCCTGGCGCAGCAGCTGATCCAGTTCGGTGAAATCAAACGCGGGCTGCTGGGTATTAAAGGTATGGAGATGAGCGCGGATATCGCAAAAGCCTTCAATATCAACGTACAGCGCGGGGCGTTTGTCAGTGAAGTGCTGCCAAACTCCGGCTCGGCAAAAGCGGGCGTGAAATCAGGGGATGTGATCGTCAGCCTGAACGACAAACCGTTGAACAGCTTTGCAGAACTGCGTTCACGGATTGCCACGACGGAACCTGGCGCCAAAGTGAAGCTGGGCCTGATACGTGACGGCAAGCCGCTTGACGTTGAGGTGACGCTGGATAAGAGCACCTCTTCCTCGGCCAGCGCGGAGCTTATCGCCCCGGCGCTACAGGGGGCTACGTTGAGCGACGGGCAGCTGAAGGACGGTACGAAAGGCATTAGCATCGATACCGTCGAGAAGAGCAGCCCTGCCGCACAGGCCGGATTGCATCAGGATGACGTGATTATCGGTGTCAACCGCAACCGCGTGCAGTCTATTGCCGAACTGCGCAAGGTGCTGGAAAGCAAACCAGCGGTTATTGCCCTGCAGGTCATGCGTGGCAATGAGTCCATCTATATTCTGTTGCGCTAAGCATTTGCGACCCGGACATCACCGCTGCGTGTGATGTCCGGATAACTCATGTTATGCTGCAAATCGTTCCTTTTTTAACGACACGCGCATCATGCTTTTAAAGCTCTTACGTTCTACTGTCATCGGTTTGATTGTCGCTGGCCTGCTGCTGCTGGCGCTGCCGTCTTTACGTCAGTTCAATAAACTGTCGGCTCCCCAGTTCGATAGCACGGATGAAACGCCGGCCACCTATAACCAGGCCGTCCGCCGTGCCGCACCTGCCGTGGTTAACGTCTATAACCGAGGCCTGAATACCTCAGCCCATAACCAGCTGGAGATCCGCACCCTCGGCTCCGGCGTGATCATGGACGAGCGCGGCTACATTATTACCAACAAGCACGTGATTAACGATGCCGACCAGATCATCGTCGCTCTGCAGGATGGCCGCGTGTTTGAGGCGTTACTCGTTGGTTCTGACAGCCTGACCGACCTGGCCGTTCTGAAAATTAACGCCACGGGCGGTTTGCCGGTCATCCCGATCAACCGTAAACGTACCCCGCATATTGGTGACGTCGTACTGGCTATCGGTAACCCTTACAACCTGGGCCAGACCATCACCCAGGGGATAATTAGCGCGACCGGTCGTATCGGTCTGAACCCCTCCGGGCGGCAGAACTTCCTGCAAACCGATGCCTCCATCAACCACGGTAACTCCGGCGGGGCGCTGGTGAACTCGCTGGGCGAGCTGATGGGTATCAATACCCTCTCGTTCGATAAAAGTAACGACGGTGAGACGCCGGAAGGGATCGGCTTTGCCATTCCGTTCCAGCTGGCGACCAAAATTATGGATAAACTGATCCGCGACGGACGCGTGATCCGCGGCTATATCGGTATCGGCGGGCGCGAAATTGCACCGATGCATACCCAGGGCGGCGGTATCGATCAGATTCAGGGCATCGTGGTTAACGAGGTGGCACCGGGTGGTCCGGCGGCTAACGCGGGGATTCAGGTAAACGATGTCATTGTTTCGGTCAACGGCACGCCAGCGGTCTCTGCGCTGGAGACGATGGATCAGGTGGCAGAAATTCGCCCGGGTTCTATCATTCCTGTTGAGGTCATGCGCAACGATAAGAAACTGACGCTGCACGTGACGATTCAGGAATACCCGGCCACTAACTGACAGGCATAAAAAAACGGAGCGATAAGCTCCGTTTTTTTTACCGGGAGACGGTTCGTATTACTTGTTAACGAACTCTTCGCCCAGGGTGATATCTTTCTTCAGCGTATCCAGCATGCCTTCCATCGCGTGTTGTTCAAACGCGCTCAGCGTACCAATGGATTTACGCTCTTCGATACCGTTTTTACCCAGCAGCAGCGGTTGGGAGAAGAAGCGAGCGTGTTCGCCATCGCCTTCAACGTAAGCGCATTCAACAACGCCTTTCTCGCCCTGCAGAGCGCGAACCAGTGACAGACCAAAACGCGCAGCCGCCTGGCCCATAGACAGGGTTGCAGAACCGCCACCCGCCTTCGCTTCCACCACTTCGGTGCCCGCGTTCTGGATACGTTTAGTCAGGTCAGCCACTTCCTGCTCGGTGAAGCTCACGCCTGGGATCTGCGACAGCAGAGGCAGGATGGTGACGCCAGAGTGACCGCCAATTACCGGTACTTCCACTTCTGTTGGCTGCTTGCCTTTCAGCTCAGCAACAAAGGTGTTGGAACGGATGATATCCAGCGTGGTTACGCCGAACAGTTTGTTTTTGTCGTAGACACCCGCTTTCTTCAGCACTTCTGCCGCGATAGCCACGGTGGTGTTCACCGGGTTAGTGATGATGCCGATGCATGCTTTCGGGCAGATTTCTGCAATCTGCTGCACCAGGTTTTTCACGATGCCCGCGTTGACGTTGAACAGGTCTGAACGATCCATGCCTGGCTTACGCGCCACGCCTGCAGAAATCAGCACCACGTCGGCACCCTGCAGCGCAGGACGTGCATCTTCACCGGAGAAGCCTTTGATTTTTACAGCAGTCGGGATGTGGCTCAGGTCAACCGCCACACCTGGGGTTACCGGAGCAATATCGTACAGGGAGAGTTCTGAGCCTGAAGGCAGTTGGGTTTTCAGTAGTAGGGCAAGCGCCTGGCCGATACCACCAGCAGCGCCGAGGACTGCGACTTTCATCCTAAACTCCTTATTATGGTTAACTTAAGTATCTGTAAATCCGTTGCGGCGACCATAATTCAGCAAGTAAATAATTACAATTTTCGTAGCTAAAGAATTTGAGGTCACGCGACTTTATCTCTCACCAGAAGACTATCTGACGACAGAGGGCAACGCATTAAGAGGTGGTTACAATACACCCTGCCCCGCCACCAAAACAACATCATTTTGATAACATTTAATTTACTTTTAAGCTTATTTGCGTGGCGTGACCCAGGCATGTTTTCTGATAACGAAATCTGATAAAATCACTCCCTTTCATAACATTATTTCAGCCTGGCGCTGAGTAGATAATTTGCATAAAAATTCATCCACATGCATAATAATGTTGTTTCTATCGTCATATTCCGGGTGACTTATGCGAAGCTCGTCTAAGCAAGAAGAATTAGTAAAGGCCTTTAAGGCGCTACTCAAAGAAGAGAAATTCAGTTCTCAGGGAGAAATTGTTCAGGCGCTGCAGGAACAAGGCTTCGATAACATCAACCAGTCGAAAGTCTCCCGCATGTTAACGAAATTTGGCGCGGTGCGTACGCGTAACGCCAAGATGGAGATGGTCTATTGCCTGCCGGCAGAACTTGGCGTGCCGACCACCTCCAGCCCGCTCAAAAATCTGGTTCTGGATATCGATCATAACGACGCCGTCGTGGTGATCCACACAAGCCCGGGTGCCGCGCAGCTGATTGCCCGCATGCTGGACTCGCTGGGTAAAACGGAAGGTATCCTCGGTACTATCGCCGGTGATGACACCATCTTTACCACACCGGCTAGCGGTTTCTCCGTGAAAGATCTCCACGAAGCCATTCTGGTACTGTTCGAACAGGAACTCTAATCCCCTCTCCCCGTAGCGCCGCTGCGGGGATCGTTCTGCTTCCGCTGCGTTTCTCACTCTTTTCCTCTGCCCTTCACTTTGACAGATAGTGCTTTTTACCACCTATTAACATTCATCCGGTGAATGCTAAATCAAAAAATCGCACAAAAAATCAAAGACTGATATCCATATGATTTTATTAGATATAACCAACAAAAACGAACAAAAAACGTTCAACATTATGCAATTTAGTTATAAAAAACAGGCTGGTTAACACGTAATAACAAGAGAAACCATTAGTCTGGTATTAATTTTTGCCGTTATTAGTGTATACTTGATTTTGTGATGAGGGTCACGAAACAAGACCCCACGAAAAAATTCGACGAGGTAAGAATCATGAAAATCAAATCAACTGTAGCGGCGCTCAGCGTCCTGTCCGTCTTGTCATTCGGTGCTTTCGCAGCAGACTCTATCAATGCTGACCAGGCGCAATCCCGCCAGGCCATCGGTACGGTTTCTGTCGGCGCGGTCGGCACATCGCCAATGGACATGCATGAGATGCTGAACAAAAAAGCGGAAGAACAGGGTGCGTCATCCTATCGCATCATCGAAGCGCGTTCTGGTGACCACTGGCACGCCACCGCTGAGCTGTACAAATAAGTTTTAGTAATAACTGAAGACGAAAATCTCCACTCAACGGCACCAGGCATAAAAATAGCTGTTCAACCCTTCTCGCCGTTGAGTAAAAAACCCTATTCAGGAGTAAAGACTATGAAAACCAAATTGATCATCGCAACCCTCGGTATGGCATCCGTTCTCTCTTTCGGCGCAAGCGCAGCCGTACAGCAGGTAAATGCCGACCAGGCACAAAATCTACAGCGTATGGGCAGCATCTCCGTAACGTCTGTCACCGGTTCACCGATGGATATTCGTCACGAACTTGCCGCCAAAGCTGAAAAAGCAGGCGCCAGCAGCTATCGCGTCACCGAACTGAATCAGGGTGACCACTGGCATGCAACGGCAGAGCTGTATAAATAAACCCTCGTCGTATCTCATCATACGACTTGCCCCTGGCCTCATGGTCAGGGGCTTTTTTCATTCAATGCCGCGCGTTAAAGCGCAGCTGCCCTTCAAGCTCTTCTTCCGCTTCATCGAACAGCAATATCAGCGCGCCAAAACGTCTTCGCAGCTTATCAGGCAAATGGATGAACTCAATTTCCAGCGGTAGCGGCAACTGACTGCCGGTGACCACGTCCCACAGCGTATCCAGATTCGTCACGCTTTCTCGTTCAAGATCAAACGCCCGGATAAATTCACGGTAGAAGTCTTCCTGACTGTCGATCTCGTCAAAATCAAACGTATAGGTTTTCATTGCCAGCCACCCAGTCCAGGCGAGCGGCAGATGCCGCCCTGTCTATTATAATCCCCCAATATGCAGGGTTTTAACTTCCAGATACTCTTCCAGCCCCAGCACGGAGCCCTCTCGTCCAAGGCCTGACTCTTTTACGCCGCCAAAGGGCCCAAGCTCCGTGGAGACAGCGCACTCGTTGATGCCGATCATCCCGCTCTCGATGGCCTGTGAAACGCGGAAGACCCGAGAAAGATTCTGGGTGTAGAAGTAAGCCGCCAGTCCATAGGGGGTGTTGTTGGCGCGCTGGATAACTTCATCTTCCGAGGTGAAACGGAAGCACGCCGCCACCGGGCCAAACGTCTCTTCTTCTGCCAGCTTCATGCCTTCATGGCAGTCGCCCAGTACGGTTGGCATCCAGAAATTCCCGCCAAGTGGATGAGGCTTACCTCCTGCCAGTACGGTTGCGCCCCGGGCAACGGCGTCGTCGACATGCTCACGCACCTTGTTTACCGCAGAAGGTTCAATCAGCGGCCCGACCACGACCCCCTCCTCAAGACCATTACCCACCTTCAGCGCATTCACCGCATCGGCGAGTTTATTCACAAATTTGTCGTAGACGGTTTCCTGAATATAAAAACGGTTCACGCTGACGCAGACCTGCCCGGCATTGCGGAACTTGTTGGCGATCGCACCCTTAACCGCGGCGTCGATATCCGCATCCTCAAAAACGATATACGGGGCATTTCCCCCCAGCTCCATCGAGACTTTTTTCATGGTTTCTGCGGCGTTACGCACCAGCGTTTTGCCGACGGAGGTTGAGCCGGTAAAGGAGATTTTACGTACGTCGCGGCTTGCCATAATCGCATCGCTGATTTCATGCGTATTCCCGGCTACGGCGTTGAGAACACCGTCGGGCACTCCGGCCTGTTTCGCCAGCGTAAGCAGCGCAAAGGCGCTGAGCGGTGTGTTATTGGCCGGTTTAATGACCCCGGTGCATCCTGCTGCCAGCGCCGGGCCTAACTTGCGGGTGAGCATGGCCATCGGGAAGTTCCATGGCGTAATCGCTGCGACCACACCAATGGGTTCACGGGTCGCCAGAATGCGTGAGCCGGGTTTTATCGGCGGAATAATTTCACCGTTCGCGCGTTTGGCCTCTTCGGCAAACCACTGGATAAAGCTGGCGGCGTACTCGACTTCTCCCTCCGCTTCTTTCAGGGGTTTGCCCTGTTCGGTGGTCATCAACCGCCCGAGCCAGCTTTTATTCTCAATAATCAGTTCGTACCAGCGGTAGAGAATCGCCGAGCGTTCTTTCGCGGTTTTGGCACGCCATGCCGGGAAGGCCTGGGTAGCCGCTGCAATAGCGTCTTCGGTCTGTGCTTTACCCGCTTTTGCGACTTTAGCAATGACCTCGCCGGTCGCGGGATTCAGCACATCAAAGGTTGTATCCAGCGTTTTCCAGATTCCGTTGACCAGATAACCGGTCTGAAAAAGGATGTGGTCCTGAAGCGCCTGGGTCGTCATGTGTTCTCCCTTTCTGAAATGTAAGAACGTGCTGGAATAAGTATAGCCACAAAAAAACCGACGCTTTTGGCGTCGGTTTTTTACTTCAGTCAGTTATCCGTGAGGGCATTCTGGTAGCGATGCAGCATAAACACCAGCCGTCCTACCGGCTCGGTCACCTGAGGCGGCGCCTCCCAGTGCTTGAGCTTTTCCTGATAGGTATCGAGCTCTTCAAGCAGCTGCGTAAAGTAGCGGCGCCGTTTGTCATCGCTGCTGGCAGAAAGCACGTGATCGGCGGTACGACGCAGCTGGCGGTGGTATGCCGACAGATCGTCGTTGATCGGCACGGGCGCGTTACGCAAACGCTGGTGCGCAATGATCATGGTTAACGCCAGGCGGAACTTCGCGATATCGCCCGGGAACTTGTTCAGCAGCAAAAACAGCTGCTGGTACAGCGCGGGGAGGTGGTTCTCTTTACGGCGCGCGGTATTGGTTGTCAAAGATGACACGGCAGCCGACACGAACTGGTTCAGCAGCACGCGGCCCGTTCTTGCCTGCGAGTTATCCCGCACCAGCAGTATCACCATCATGGCCAGGAAGCAGCCCACCAGCTGGCCTAACGCGCTGTCGAGGAACTGGCTGAAATGGAAGGTCATCGGGTTATCGAGCACGATGATGTTAATCGTACTCGCCAGCGCCCCCAGCGATCCCAGACGCCGCTTTTGCACTTCAATGCCGATAAAGAACGCCATTACCGCCAGGCTAATACAGAGCAGCAGCATGCTCTGTTGCGTCGACGGGATGATGACCAGGAAATAGAGCGCGCCTATCGGCAACGCGGCAATCGTGCCGTAAAGGAAATCAATGGCGACCATACGCGGATTAGGCAGACGCATCGCCAGTGCGGTCACAACGGCAATCATCACCATCGCGCCGCTGCCGGACGTCCAGCCCGTCCACAGCCAGAACAGCGTGCCGAGCATGCAGGCAAGCGTCGTACGCCAGAAATTGACCATGGCATGATGGCGCTCGGCGGATTCCGCCTTGATCACCACTTCCCCCTGCAGCACCTCTTCTTCCGCCGCGCTGATTTTGGTGTTACCAATCACGCCGCGCTTCAGCAGCAGATAGCGCGTCGCGGCGCCGACCCAGGTGTAGATGGTCACCGGCGTGTCGCGCTCCCCGGTCCAGGCAATCACCCGGCGCATGCGCTTAAGCTGCTTATGCACGTCCTGTACGGTTTCCACCGGCTCGGCAAACAGTTCGCGGAACGTATCGGTGACTGCTTCCGGCCGGGTGTTCTGAATCAGATAGGTTTCACAGGCCTGGGTAATCAGCGTCAGAGAGACGGTGTTGAGGGCTTTAAGGCGTCGATTCGCGCGGGCCCAGCGCGAGGACTCCATGTTAAGGTTGCTGCGCATACCTTCCAGCGCCTGCGTACGACGTACCAGCCCGCTCCAGGCTTTATCCACCTCTTCGCTATCGCCGTGCTTAATGCACAGCTGCATCAGCTGATACTGGGCAACAATCAGCGCGTCGAGCTCACGGTCGACCTCCTGCTTGATGGAGCGCGGGGAGAAAAGCAGATCAGCGACGATCGCGCTGACAATACCAATCACAATTTCACTGCATCGCTCCACCGCAAACTGCGGGGCCAGCAGCGGTTCGCTTTGGATAGTGATGATAATAATCAGCGCGGTATAGCCCGCCAGTCCCCAGGCGTAGGAGTTTTCCACTTTCACCAGAGACGAGATCCAGGTGCAGAAACCCGCCCAGATGCAGCAGACCATCAGCATCAGCAGCGGGGTGCGGATCATGAGAATAATAATGGTCAGCGCCGCGAAACAGCCGATAAACGTCCCGATGATACGCAGCATCCCGCGATAGCGGATCGCGCCTGAATAGGGTTCCCCACCCGCGGCAAAGGCCGGGCCCGCCGCGACAATCGCGGCCGTCAGCACTGCCCAGCGAGGGGTTTCAAGCTGGAAGTGAAAGCCAACAAACAGCGCCAGCACGATGGCGCACGCCAGCTTCACGGCGAAGCGAATGTGCTGGCTGGCGATGGAAAAGATACCCATGGCGATTAACCAAACTCGCGCAGGCGGTGGGCAATTTTACGGAAGAACGAGTCCTGGCTGGCATCCCGGTCCTTTTCACCGGTGATCACCACCGTCGCCGTGGTACCCGCAGGCCACAGATTTCCCTGCTGTTCATCCAGATGAATACGTACCGGCACGCGCTGGGCCAGACGCACCCACTCCAGGTTGGAATCGACCGTCGCCATCCCTTTGGCATCGTTAGAGCTGCTGGAGTTAGTCACCCCTGCGGCAACGCTGTCGACGGTGCCTTTAAAGACGCGATTGCTGCCGAGCGGCGTAATTTCCGCCCGATAACCTGGACGCACGCCTTCCAGCTTGGTCTCTTCCATATAGGCGAGCACGTAGAAGGAGTTCTGTTTAACCAGCGCCACGGCGGTTGAGCCACGGGTAATGAATTCCCCGGCATAGACGTTGAGGTTGGTGACCCAGCCATCGGACGGCGCGCGGATCACGGTGCGCTCGAGATCGAGCTTCGCCAGATCGCGCGTTGCCTGCGCTTTCGCCAGCTGGTGCAGCACGGTTTGCAGCACGTTGTTGGACTGGTCAATCTCTTCGCGGGACATTGCCTGAACGCCCAACTGATTACGGCGGCCTGCCTCGCGGCGTTTCTCCGCAGCGAGCGCCTGATAATAGGCCACATCCGCTTCCGCCTCTTCCAGCGCTTTCTGGTAACGAGGCTGGTCGATGGTGAACAGAACCTGATCTTTTTTCACCAGCTGGTTATCGTGGACGTTGACCGCCGTGATAAGACCGGCCACGTCAGGGGCTATTGCCACCACATCGGCGCTGAAGCGTGCATCACGCGTCCACGGTGATTCGGTGTAATAAACCCAGGCGCGGAAAATAGCGATGAAGGCGAGGATAACCAGCGCCATTGTGATGGCAGTGCGGGAGATTTTTCTTGTTAGCGTTTTCACATCAACCTCAGACAAACATGCGCGATATCAGATAAAACAGGCAGCAATACAGCGCGGTATTGAACAATGCAGGGTGCCAGACGAAATCGTAGATCCCGGTAGGGACCAGCACCTTGCGCACCAGCCAGAAGATCGCCAGTGATAAAAGAAGCTCGAAAAATATCGGTGGGAACGACAGACCGAACACCACGATAACGGGAAACAGACTCATGTTGACCTTGATAAGAGAGAGTGCAGGCTTCAGAATTTTTTAGCGCACGCCACCGCAGGAGAGCAAGAAACGCCGGGCGAGAATGGCGCAGCCGTTATGTAATTAATAATATATTAACGTAACTGTTATGCTGTTATCTATAATATGTGATCTAAATCACTTTTAAGCCAGAGTGAACAATGGAACGTTTAAAACGCATGTCGGTCTTCGCCAAAGTGGTTGAGCTGGGCTCTTTTACCGCCGCTGCACGCCAGCTTCAGATGAGCGTCTCATCCATCAGCCAGACGGTGTCCAAACTGGAAGATGAGCTTCAGGTCAAGCTGCTCAACCGCAGTACCCGCAGCATTGGGCTGACGGAGGCGGGTAAAATTTACTATCAGGGCTGTCGCCGCATGCTGCTTGAAGTGCAGGATGTTCACGAACAGCTCTATGCCTTCAACAACACCCCCATCGGCACGCTGCGCATCGGGTGTTCTTCAACTATGGCACAAAATGTTCTCGCTGCCATGACGGCGGATATGCTGAAAGAGTATCCCGGGCTTACCGTCAATCTGGTGACGGGTATCCCGGCGCCGGATCTGATTGCCGACGGGCTGGACGTGGTGATCCGCGTCGGCGCGTTGCAGGATTCCAGCCTGTTCTCGCGACGGCTGGGCAGCATGCCGATGGTGGTCTGCGCCTCGAAAAGCTATCTGGCGCAGTACGGCGTTCCGGAGAAACCCGCCGATCTCACCAACCACTCGTGGCTGGAGTACAGCGTGCGGCCCGATAATGAATTTGAGCTGATCGCTCCGGAAGGGATCTCTACCAGGCTGCTGCCGGAAGGACGGTTTGTCACTAACGATCCGATGACCATTTCGCGCTGGCTGGTGGCCGGCGCCGGGATCGCCTACGTGCCGTTAATGTGGGTGATCAACGAGATCAACAGCGGCGTGTTGGAGATCCTCTTCCCGCGCTACCAGTCCGATCCGCGACCGGTGTACGCCCTGTATACCGAAAAAGACAAACTCCCGCTCAAGGTACAGGTGTGTATTAACTATCTGACCGAGTATTTTGTGGACGTAGCGGAGCTGTTTCAGGGGATGCGGGGGAGAAGGAAAGAGTAGACCTTTTCCAAAAGGACGAGGGAGAAAAGACTGCGCGGAGCAGTTCCCTCTCCCCTTTGGGGAGAGGGTCAGGAAATCACGCCGTTCCGCCCACCGTCAGGTTGTCCACCTTCAGCGTTGGCTGGCCCACGCCAACCGGCAGGCTCTGGCCCTCTTTACCGCAGACGCCCACGCCGTTATCCAGCTTCAGATCGTTACCGACCATAGAGATCTGCTGCATGGCTTCAATACCGGAGCCAATCAGCGTCGCACCCTTCACCGCTTTGGTCACTTTGCCTTTCTCGATCAGATACGCTTCTGACGTGGAGAAAACAAACTTACCGGAGGTAATGTCCACCTGGCCGCCGCCAAAGTTTGGCGCAAAGATACCGTAATCAACGGATTCGATAATCTCCTGCGGCGTGGATTTGCCCGGCAGCATGTACGTGTTGGTCATGCGCGGCATCGGCAGGTGCGCGTAAGATTCACGGCGTCCGTTGCCCGTCGGCGCCACGCCCATCAGACGCGCGTTGAGTTTGTCCTGCATGTAGCCTTTCAGCACACCATTTTCGATCAGCACGTTGTACTGCCCTGGCGTACCTTCATCGTCGATAGCCACCGAGCCGCGACGATCGCGCATGGTGCCGTCATCCACCACGGTGCACAGCTCAGAGGAGACAAGCTGCCCGATTTGACCGCTGAACACGGACGTCCCGCGACGGTTAAAGTCGCCTTCCAGGCCGTGGCCTACGGCCTCGTGCAACAGCACGCCCGGCCAGCCAGCGCCCAGCACCACCGGGAATGAGCCCGCCGGCGCCGCGACGGCATTCAGATTCACCAGCGCCATACGCACGGCTTCTTTCGCCCACGCGTCGGCGCGAGCTTCACCGTCAACGTCGCCCAGGAACCAGTCATAGCCGAAACGACCGCCGCCGCCGCTTGAGCCGCGTTCGCGTTTGCCGTCGTCATCGACCTGCACGCTGATAGAGAGACGCACCAGCGGGCGAACGTCTGCCGCAAGGGTACCGTCCGTTGCCGCAACCAGAATCAACTCATACACGCCGCTCAGGCTGGCAGAAACTTCCTGCACGCGTTTATCCGCCGCGCGGGCGACTTTGTCCACGCGACGCAGGATATCCAGCTTCTCTTCACGGCTCATGCTCTGCAGAGGATCGATGCTGGTATAGAGCGCAGAGTGCTGCACTTCTCCCAGGGTTTTCACGCGACCATCGCCGGTATCACGCACAATGGTACGCGCGGCCTGCGCGCTCTGCTCAAGTGCAGCCAGGCTAATCTGATCGGCATAGGCGAAACCGGTTTTCTCGCCGCTAACGGCGCGGACGCCGACGCCCTGGTCGATGTTGTAAGAGCCATCTTTAATGATGCTGTCTTCTAAAACCCAGGATTCGTGATAGCTCGACTGGAAATAAAGGTCGCCGTAGTCGAGACGGCGTTCGGTCAGTTGACCAAGAATGGAGAACAGGTCCTGATGATTCAGGCCGTTCGCTGCGAGCAAATGTTCACTTACCAGGTTCAGACTCATCGTATTGCTACTCGTTCGTTGCCGCCCGTGGCGGTATAAAGATCGTATTTATTGAGAGTGAGGCAATTACCTGCCCACGTCAAATCATTGCTGTGCATCTTTGCGCGGCTGGCGCAGCACCTCGTTAATCTGCGGTTTATCTACCGGACCGGTAATGCGGTAGCGCAGAATGGAGACTTTGCTCCACAGCGGACCCAGCACTTTGCTGGCGGCAAACACCGCCGCACCGACAATCGGGTTCACCACAAAGGCCGCCGCCACGCCCACGCTCGCGGAAATTTCCGGTGCCACCACGGCTTCCATATCCAGCTCGCGACGCACGAGGTTAACGGAGCCTTTCATGGCGATATCCGCTTCCAGGCCATCCACCAGCGTATCGTCCGTATGCAGAACGCCGTCCTTAATCCATGCCGTACTGCGGATGGAATCGTAGTAGAAACCTTCGCTGAACGTATCGCTGAAATCGAAGCGCAGCTTGCGCAGCAGCGCATCAAAACTCAGCAGGCGCAGGATCTGCCCGGCGCGCCCCGTACTCACGTCGGCGATCTCACCTTTACCAAAGTGGGTTTTCAGAATGCCGTTCAGCGAGGCCTCATCCGGCTTCCACGGAGCGTCGCGCCAGTGAAGATCGTAATCGACGTCAAATGACGAGCCGCGCAGCGGCGTGCTGATACCAAAGAAATTGGCTGCCGCATCCAGCTTGTTGCCTTTAATGTCACCCTTCAGGGAAGTTCGCTGCTCGCCCGGGTTATTCACCCATTCCCCTGCGGCCGTCATGCGGCCAAAACCGGTATCAACCAGGCCACCGGAGAGCGTAAGCGTATTTGCCTGGATGGTGAAATCGCCGTCGATACGGCCATATTTCTGCCCCCACAGCCAGCACTCCGCGCAGCGCAGCTGGAGATCGGGCCAGCCGCTAAAATCGACGCGGGAGACATTACTCAGCGGCGACGTCTCTGCCGGTTTATCTTTCCCGCTCGCGGCGCTTGCCGGGTTGTAGTAGAGGTAGCGGATCGCCGCCTGCCAAGGCGCGTGATTGCGCATGGTCAGCGTGCCGTTGATCTCTCTGCCCTGGGCCTCCACCTTCGTGCCGTTAGCGCCAGGCCGCGAGACAATGCTCAGGTTGTTCCACTGCTGCCCGCCCAGCATCAGCGACGGCGTACGTACGGTAATGGCTTGCGGGAACTGGGCGGTTTCATCAACGTTTTGCCCAACGCCTTTCTGGAACAGCGCCAGCCACTCTGCGCCGTCCATCGGCGGGAGATTCAGCTCAATGCCAGCCTGCTCCGGCAGAGGCGGCGTGGAGCGGCTATCCGTTGTCCAGATGGCTTTGTCGAGGGTGAGCTTGCGGTTAAGTAGCCATCGGCTGTTGAAGTGGTTTGTCCCGCCCGCGCTTCCGGTCAGCGCGAAGCTGTTCAGGTTGCCATCGACGTTCAGCTTTACCGGCAGCGGCTGTCCGGCCTGTTTATCCAGCGGCGCAGGCAGCTGGCTCTGAAGGTTTTTCAGATCGCCCGTGATGTCGACCTTGTACCGTGCGCCCGCGTGATAAGGCAGGTCAATTGCCACTTTACCCTGCCAGGCGACCGCGCCCTGCACTGACGCCTCAATGGGCTTCGGCAGAACGTCCATGCGCGCTGGCTGCCAGTTACCGGCCAGATTGACGGCCACCTGATAAGCCTTTTCACCCTCGGTGGTCGTGAAGTCGATATTAACGGGCTGATTAAACCAGCTGGCCGTAAGCGGCTCGCTCTTAAGGTTTCCGTTGTCAAAGCTGAACTGCCCGCTGAGATTTTTCAGCGTGCTCTCAAGGGGTTTGATGAACAGACTGTTGTTCTTCAGGCGGACGTCACCTTTGGCTGTGGTCATCTCTCCGTCCAGCGGGATATCAAGATGTAAGCGAGCATTCACATCGCCATCAAGCTGAAGCTGCTGGAGCGTCGCCGCCAGCGACTCTTTCAGGGGCGTCTCCTCAAAATACGGTCCCACCGCTTTGCCCGGACCGTTGATGTCAGCATCAATCAGCAGCTTCTCTTTGGAGTAATCCGGGATGTTGGCCGTTAGGTTGCTGGCCATCACGCCGCCCAGCGCCACGCTGTCGGACTTCATCCATAGCCCGTCATTGAGGAAGTTGAGCTCGATATCCAGGTCTTTCAGCGCAGGCCAGCCGGGCTGGAACGCAAAGGTCGCGTTATGCAGCGGCACCAGCACCTGGAACTGGCCTTCATTATGTTTGTACGGGAATAGATGCGGGTTACCGCCGTAGACCAGCGTGGCATTGTCCGCCTGACCGCCCTGAATCGCGCCGCTGAGATAGTCCACCAGGGCTTTTCCCATCAGGTTTTCCGGGAAGTAACGCCAGGCCTGAGAGCCGTCATCGGTGCTGATCCCGGCCAGAATGCCCAGCCACGGCTCGTCACCTGCAGGCTGCATATAGCGGAAATCACCGCGCGCGTGCACCGCTTTGGCTTTCACATCGATATGGCGACCATCAAGCTGGAAACCCTTGTCGTTACGGAGCCAGTTGAGTACCGCGCTGCCCTGTTCGATTTCCAGCGGCGCGCGGAAGACCGTCTCGTAAGGCATTTTGGCGTCGTGCATATCAACCGTCAGCCTGCCGTTTTCCACGCTGCCTTCCAGCTTGCCGCTAAAGTGCTCCGCCCCCGGCAGCAGCTTCCACTGCTTCCAGGCAAGATCTTTCCACGTTGCCTGGAAGCGGGTTTTTTCCGTCGCCTGGAGCGGGATATCCAGCCCCAGAGCATCGATCGTCCCGCTCGGCTGCGTTGCCAGCCAGATCTCGCCCAAGTCCGGAGAGAGCTTTGCCGCCATCGAGCGCAGGCCTTCAATGGCCGCCAAATCGAGGTTGCTGGCGCGGATGCGCAGCTCGTCGCTGCGTTTACTGGCCGTACCGCCGACGTCCTGCTCCGGCATCCAGGCCAGCGTCAGCGCACCGCGCGGCCACGGCTTGCCGTCCATGGTGATGCGCGTATCCGGAATGGCAAACTGCCAGCCCTCTTTCTCCTGCGTCACGTGCGCGGTGAGGTTATCGACGGAAAGCTGATGCTGCTGTTTTTCGCCTTTCCAGCTGGCACCCCCCTGCTTGAGCCAGATATCGCCGCTGGCAAATTCGCCTTTGGTCAGGGTCAGCCAGCCTTCAAGGCTGAAACGGGCAGTCTCCAGCTGCATATTTTGCTGGATCCAGTCACCCAGCCATGGCTTCACGTCAACATCGTCGGCCTGCAGCCAGACTTTGCCGTTGTTTAACAGGCCGTCATCGTCCCGCAGATCCATGCGCACCTGCATCACGCCGTGCTGGCCGTTCAGGCTTGAGAGATTGACCTGCCCCTCGGCGCGGTGACGTTCTTTACCGTTGAGCCAGGTCAGCTGAGGGATCGCCAGTTCGGCGCGCTGGCCGGAAAGGGTAATGAAGCTCACCTCGCTGTCGCGCAGATCGAAGTGATCGAACTGGCGGAGGAAAAGATCGCTGAAGCGGTTGGCTTCAAGACCCTGACTGCTATCGCCGCCAGACAGCGGCGTATTGGTCAGGAACTGGAGTTGATAAAAGGTGAGATCGCGAAACTGCCAGCGCAGATGCAGCAGGCTTTGCCAGACGTCCAGCGCCAGGGTCACGCGTTTGATTTTCAGGTGGCCGCCATCTTTTAGGCTGGCGTTGATATCCCGGACATCGAGCGTCGGGCCAAAATTCTGCCAGTTAGCGCTTAGCTGGCTTACGTTCACCGGCACGCCGGTGGTGGATTCAATTTTAGCCAGCAGCTGCGGACGCCAGCTGTCCAGATGCGGTAATACGAGGCGTAGCCCGCTCACGAGCAACGCGACAATCACGACCAGCGTTGCCCCTGTAAGCAATAAAATCCCCGGCAATCGCCTCACGCATCTCTCCTTGTCAGCTTTCGTCACGCAGCGTACTGCGTCTTACATCATCACGACGTCAAACTGCTCCTGGTTATAGAGCGGTTCAATTTGTACTTTTACCTGTTTGCCGACAAAGATTTCCACTTCCGCCAGCGCGTGTGACTCTTCGCCTTTCAGCGCTTCAGCCACCGCAGGGGAAGCATAGACCAGAAAACGATCGGAGTCGTAGGCATGATGAACACGGACGATTTCACGCATAATTTCGTAGCAGACGGTCTCAACCGTCTTTACCGTTCCGCGTCCATGGCAGGTTGGGCATTCATTACACAGCACATGCTCAACGCTCTCGCGGGTACGCTTACGCGTCATTTCCACCAGCCCCAGCTGTGAGAAGCCATTAATGCTGGTTTTCACGCGGTCTTTGCTCAGCGCCTGCTCAAGCGAGTGCAGCACGCGGCGACGGTGGTCTTCATTACTCATATCGATGAAGTCGATGATGATAATGCCGCCCAGATTGCGCAGACGAAGCTGGCGCGCAATCGCCTGCGTGGCTTCGATGTTGGTGTTGAAGATGGTGTCATCCAGGTTGCGATGGCCGACAAACGCGCCGGTGTTGATATCGACGGTGGTCATCGCTTCGGTCTGATCGATGATCAGATAGCCGCCTGACTTCAGTTCGACCTTACGCTCCAGCGCGCGCTGGATCTCGTTTTCGACATCATAGAGATCGAAGATCGGCTGACGCCCTGAATAATGCTCCAGCAGGCCGGGCATCTCCGGGATGTACTCAGCGGTAAATTCCAGCAGCGCTTCATAGGTCAGGCGCGAGTCCACGCGAATGCGGTCGAGCTGCGCATCAGCAAAGTCGCGCAGAACGCGCTGAGCAAGCGCCAGTTCACCGTAAAGCTGGTAGCGGGTCTGGTTGCGTTTTTTACGCTCCATTACCTTGGTCCAGACGCGCTTCAGGTAAGCCGCATCCGACGCGAGGTCTTCTTCGCTGATCCCTTCTGCAGCGGTACGGATGATAAACCCGCCCTGTTCATCGCAGTAGGCGCTGACCACTTTCTTCAGACGCTCGCGCTCGGTTTCGCTCTCAATACGCTGCGAAACGCCCACGTGCGACGCGCCGGGCATAAAGACCAGATAGCGGGAAGGTAAGGTGATGTCGGTGGTCAGACGGGCGCCTTTGGTACCGAGGGGATCTTTCACCACCTGCACCATCAGATCCTGCCCCTGACGTACCAGTTCAGAAATATCGCGCACGGCAAACTGCTTTTGCTCTTCGCCCGCGACGCACTCGGTGTGCGGCATGATATCGGAGGCATGTAAAAACGCCGCCTTATCCAGTCCAATATCTACAAAAGCCGCCTGCATACCCGGTAGTACACGACTGACACGACCTTTGTAGATATTGCCTACTATTCCGCGCCGCGCTTCACGCTCAATATGAATTTCCTGAAGAATGCCACCATCAATATAGGCCACACGGGTTTCCGATGGCGTTACGTTTACCAACAATTCAGCCGTCATAATTATCCCTTCCCTCACGCAGTGAGTTAAAATTGCTCAGCAACTCATACGTTTCCACCAGCGGTAAGCCGACTACGGCGTGATAGCTGCCATTAATCTTCCTGACAAAACAGCCACCCAGCCCCTGAATACCGTATGCACCTGCTTTATCCATCGGTTCACCGCTGGCAATATAAGCGGCGATGTCGTCGTCGGTAAGTACTCTGAACGTCACTTCGGTCACCACCAGGCAATCCAGCACGTGCTGGCGGTCAGCCAGCGCGACGGCCGTCATCACCTGATGCGTTTGTCCGGACATTTTGTGCAGCATGCGCGCCGCATGATCGGCGTCGCGCGGTTTCTCAAGCACTTCACCGTTCAGAATAACGATGGTATCTGCTCCCAGCACGGGAAGATCGCGTGGCACACTGGCCACGCCCGCCTGCGCTTTCTCGCGCGCCAGGCGAGACACATACTGTTGAGCGCTTTCGCCCTCAGCACGCTTTTCTTCAATGCCGGTAACGATGCGTTCAAAAGAGACCCCTAGTTGCGTCAGGAGTTCCTGACGGCGCGGGGAGCCGGAAGCGAGATACAAAGACGTCATAGAAACCTTTTATTGCACAGCAAACTGCTGGCGAACCTTACGCATCAGCAGGAATAACCATGGCCAGAGCACACCGTTTACTACACTACTCCAGAACACTTCCGGTCGGAAAGAGACGTTGATCACTAAAAACTCTGCCCAGAAAACAACGATATCCGCAGCGAGCGACAATAACATCACCACCAGGGCCTGTTGCCAGAGCGCAAGGTTACGAAAGAGCTGGAATTTGAGTGCGACGAGGTACGCAATAATGCTCATGGACAAGGCGCGCACGCCAAGCGTTGAGCCGCTAATGAGATCCAGTATGGCACCCATCACAAAACCTGTGCCGACATTTACGCGATGCGGCAGGGCAAGGATCCAGTAGAGCAAAATGAGCAATACCCAGTTTGGCCGGAAAACGAGAATGTCATCCGGCCAGGGCATCACTTGCAGTAACAGTGCAATGAGAAACGAGAGCCAGATGACCCAGCGCCCCTGGCTACGATAGCTTGCCACTACTGCCCTCCCGAAGAGAGTTTAGGCGGTGGCGGCGCATCCGGCAGCGGCTGCGTTAACCCTGTTGCCGGCGCCGGTACTGGCGCAGGCGGCCCCATGGAATCCGCAGGCGGGAGAACCTGCGGCATCATCTGCATCAGGCGCTCATTTGCTACGCGATGCACCTCTTCAGGCGTCATCGGGTTAGCACCGTTACGATCGGCGCCCCACAGCAGCAGCAGATAGCGCAGACGCTGCAACCCGGCGGTTGGAGGCGCCTGAATCACGGTATAGGCACGCTGGGTGTCCAGCTTGACCGAAGAGACCACCGCAACCGGATAGCCTTCAGGGAAGCGTCCGCCCAGGCCGGAGGTTACCAGCACGTCGCCCACGCGAATATCCGTGTTAGCCGGGAGGTGTTCCAGCTGCAGATCGTCCGTACAGCCGTTACCGGCCGCAATCACGCGGATGTCGTTACGCAGGACCTGGATCGGCAGCGCATGTGTGGCATCGCAAATCAGCAGCACGCGGCTGGTCAGTTTGGCCACGGCAACAACCTGGCCCACGACGCCCTTATCACTGATAACAGGCTGACCTTCATACACCCCGTTCACGCTCCCTTTGTCGATCACAACCTGATCGCTGTAGGGGTCGTTCACGGTGGAGATCACCTGCGTGACCATTTTCTGCTCATCCTGACGCAGCGGCGAGCCGAGCAGTTCACGCAGACGCGCGTTTTCCTGCTTGTATTGCCCCAGCATCAGCAGTTCGCTGTTTTTCAGCAGCAATTCCTGACGTAATGCCCGGTTTTCAAGTTCGAGTTGGTCGCGCGAAGACAGCGTTTGAGAAACGGAGTCGAGCAGTTCACGGGGACCATTTGAAACAAAGTAGAATGGACTGACGGCGGTATCCATGTACGTTCTGATCTGGCTGAACGTACCGAGGCGGCTATCGGCAATAATGACCCCAAGCGCAACCAGCACCGCCAGAATAAGGCGAAACTGTAGCGATGGGCCACGGCTAAAAATTGGCTTCATAGGCTATGCGTATTCTCGCGTCAGAGAGAAAGGGTAGCAAATTGCTACCCTCTCAAACTCGACTACTCTTCGCTGAACAAATCGCCGCCGTGCATGTCGATCATTTCCAGCGCCTTGCCACCACCACGGGCGACGCAAGTCAGTGGATCTTCTGCAACTACGACAGGAATACCTGTCTCTTCCATTAACAGGCGGTCGAGGTTACGCAGCAGCGCACCACCACCGGTCAGAACCATACCGCGCTCGGAGATATCGGACGCCAGCTCTGGTGGGCACTGTTCCAGCGCAACCATTACCGCGCTCACGATGCCCGTCAGTGGTTCCTGCAGAGCTTCCAGAATTTCGTTGGAGTTCAGGGTGAAACCGCGTGGAACACCTTCAGCCAGGTTACGGCCACGCACTTCGATCTCACGCACTTCATCGCCCGGATACGCAGAGCCGATTTCGTGTTTGATACGCTCTGCGGTGGCTTCACCGATCAGAGAGCCGTAGTTACGGCGCACATAATTAATGATGGCTTCATCGAAGCGGTCACCACCGATACGTACGGAAGAGGAGTACACCACGCCGTTCAGAGAGATAACGGCCACTTCAGTGGTACCACCACCGATATCCACCACCATAGAACCGGTAGCTTCGGAAACAGGCAGGCCCGCACCGATGGCCGCAGCCATTGGCTCTTCAATCAGGAACACTTCACGTGCACCTGCACCCTGGGCAGATTCACGGATTGCGCGACGCTCTACCTGGGTTGCGCCAACCGGCACACACACCAGAACACGCGGGCTTGGACGCATGAAGCTGTTGCTGTGAACCTGCTTGATGAAGTGCTGAAGCATTTTTTCAGTCACGAAGAAGTCGGCGATAACGCCGTCTTTCATTGGGCGAATGGCGGCGATGTTGCCAGGGGTACGACCCAGCATCTGCTTCGCGTCATGACCCACTGCAGCCACGCTTTTCGGCGAGCCTGCACGATCCTGACGAATGGCCACAACGGAAGGCTCATTCAATACGATGCCTTGTCCTTTTACATAAATAAGGGTATTCGCGGTACCCAGGTCAATGGACAGGTCATTGGAAAACATGCCACGAAATTTTTTCAACATACTAAGGGATAATCCTGAAAGCTGGGGCGGAAAACAAAATCCGCTTACTTTACCAACCACACGCAGCAGCGACAAGGCGCAAAAATCATCTGCAACGGTGAAAATTTGTGCAGTACGTTTCCTGATGTTACAAAATCATCCCCTGACTCCCTCAGGGCTGAGTAAACAGTAGCGTTCCCCACTGACGTTTGTAACCCGTTACAGGTCGTTCACTGGCTTTTTGCTCGACATACTCAAAGCTACAGGCGCGATATTCTACGTGAAAACAGCGTAAACGGCAGGTCAAACAGAGTATCTTTGCAAATATTTTTTCACGTTGGTGTCAAGCGGTTGAGAGGCAGCAAAAAAATCCCCCTGACCGCCCATCACGCCGCGCGCTGTTAACATCTGCCATTCGCTTCTGGAGCGCACGCCCGTGGCAAATACTTGTGTTCGCGTACCCTTGCAAGCTTCTACCAGACTCTGTACCAGCAGCTGGTTTTCCGTACGCTTCTCAATATTCCTTACCAGCCCCGGATGTAGCTTTAATAACTCTACATCCAGCTCCTTGATCCAGTTGGTGCTGACCAGCGTTAAACCTGCCTGCGTCACAGCGATACGTGCACCGAGCGCATTGATCAAACGTACCACCGGACGTAACCGGCTGATGTGTTGACCTACATCGGCCTCAGCAAGTTCAAAAATAATGTGTTTACGTTGCGATTTTTCGCATTGCATTAACGTATCACGTAGCCACCGCTGAAAACGTGGACGTATTAACGACTCCACGGTGACCTGCAACGCCAGGTTTTCTTCAGGCCAGAAGGATAAAAACGGAATCAGCCGGGTAATTTGCTGGCGGTCATACTCTTCCGACAGGCCAAATTGCAGCACCATCGGCAGATATTCCGCAGAGATGACCTCTTCGGTGCCGTCAAAAATACGACACATCAGTTCACGGTGATGAACGTTGCCGTTTTTCATGACCGCGGGTTTTTGATAAATACGTGGCCCGCCGCGGCTAAGCATTTGCTCAATCAGCGTTCGCCAGCGCACGTTGCCGCGCCCTTTTTCCGGCAGCGAGTCATCGTAAACCGCCCATCCGTTGGCCCCCTGCAACACGGCGTTGCGGGTAGCGGCTTCCGCATGTTCCATCACCTGCTCGGTGGATTGTCCGCCACGCCAGGCGCAGATCCCCATGTGGACCATATCGTCCCTGTCGAGCATTTTGCTCTGCGGCAGCGCATCTACCGCCTTCAGCAGCTGGCTGGCGATGCTTTCGGATTCCTTCAGCGTACGATGAGGCAACAGCACGGCAAAGTCGCTGCGGTGATAGCGGGCCAGCAGCGCGCCCGGGTAGCGCATAATAAAGGTGGAGAGCAGGTTGATCAGCGTAAAGAGGTTTTCTTCCGCGGCCCGCTGTCCCCAGGTGTCGCGCAGGAGATCGAAATCGGGCAGGCGAATCATCATCACCACCCCGTGAGTCCCCACTTTCTCTGAATCGTCGAGCAGCGTGGCGAGCTGATTATCAAAGAAAAGACGGTTGTTAAGGCCGGTTTTATTATCCTGCGCCGCATAAGAGCGGATCAGCGTATCCATACGGCTGCGCTGGTCGCTGGCAAACTGGATTTCGGAGAGCAGGGTATCGAGCGCGCTGCTGGCGCGTGACGGCCACTCGTGAACGGAGCCACGCACCTGCGGGCCGCGCTCACCGTTCAGGATCCGCACGGAGCGCATCTCCAGCAGCTCCTGACCGGAAAGCTGGCGGCGCAGCCAGCGGACCGCGAGAAAGATCAGCAGGACGATAAACGCAACGGCGACGGTGAGCGGCGCGGTGGTCATCATGGAACGGAAATAGCTGGCCATCGGATCGAGGTAGACCATGCGTATGGTCATCCCCGGATTTTTAAGGGAATGCACCGTCACTTCCCGATACTGGCTTACCACGCCCGCGGGGCGATAGCTTCCCGGTCGTTCGTGGCTTAAAACACGATGCTTTCCCTGCAGAATGTCGATCTGAACGATATCAACAGGTACCATCAACTCATCGAGCTCACGGGAGAGCGCTGGTAGCGGCGTCGTCAGCAGACGCGTATCAATCACCGAGGCAACAGACTGTACCCGGTTAACCAGCTTGTCCTGAATGGCAGTGTAAAAACTCAGGGAACAGCCCAGAAGCGTGACAAAAATGGTAAGCCCCGTCAGCAAGGTGATAAAAGCTGAGAACTTCGTCGTTAATCGCATCCTTGAGATTACTCCGTGGGTTGATGGGGTAGCGAGTGAGCGCTAACTTGCATTTCAAATGCGGCATACTACCAAATCGGGTGTATCTGGCAATTTATTGCGTTAAATCGGCACTGCGTTTCCCTGAGCGAGTATAGTCTTCAGAAATTATTTTCCAATCATCTGAGTCGAGAGGACCCCGTATGCAGGCTTTGATCTTAGAACAGCAGGACGGCAAAACGCTTGCCTCAGTGCAGGCGGTTGAAGAGAGTCGCCTGCCGGAAGGCGACGTAACCGTCGACATCGACTGGTCCAGTTTAAATTATAAAGATGCGCTGGCTATTACCGGTAAGGGTAAAATCATCCGAAATTTCCCTATGGTGCCGGGGATTGATTTCGCTGGCCGGGTTCATACCAGCGAGGATCCGCGCTTCCATCCAGGCCAGCATGTACTGCTCACCGGCTGGGGCGTGGGTGAAAATCACTGGGGCGGGCTGGCAACGCAGGCGCGCGTGAAGGGCGACTGGCTGGTGCCTGTGCCGAAAGGCATGGATGGCCGCAAGGCAATGATTGTCGGCACGGCAGGCTTTACCGCCATGCTGTGCGTGATGGCGCTGGAAGATGCGGGTATCCGCCCTGAGTCAGGGGAAATTGTCGTCACCGGTGCCAGCGGCGGCGTGGGCAGCACGGCAGTCACGCTGCTGCACAAGCTGGGCTATCAGGTCGCTGCGGTTTCCGGCCGAGAAAGTACCCATGACTATCTGCGCCAGCTCGGTGCAAACCGCATTCTCAGCCGTGACGAATTCGCTGAAACCCGTCCGCTGGAAAAACAGGTTTGGGCAGGGGCGGTGGATACCGTCGGTGATAAGGTGCTGGCAAAAGTCCTGGCGCAGATGAACTACGGCGGATGCGTGGCAGCCTGCGGTCTGGCGGGCGGATTTGCCCTGCCAACCACCGTGATGCCATTTATTCTGCGTAACGTACGCCTGCAGGGTGTGGATTCCGTAATGACCCCGCCGGCCCGTCGTCATGAAGCATGGGAACGGCTGGTGCGCGATCTGCCGGAATCTTTCTTTACCCAGAGCGCAACGGAGATAACCCTCAGCCAGGCGCCGGAATACGCCAGTAAGATCATGGACAACCAGTTCCACGGTCGTGCGCTGGTGAAAATCGCCTAATCTTCAAATTTTCGTGACATATTCGCGCGAATCCCTCTCCTCCGTCATGCTTAGAAAAACGCATGACGGAGGATGCCATGAAAAACCGAAAACTGACGGAAGCCGACGTAACGTCTGAGTCTGTCTTTATGTTACAGCGCCGCCAGATCCTGAAAATGCTTGGCATCAGCGCCACTGCCCTGACGCTCTCTCCGGCGGCACACGCCGACCTGCTCGACTGGTTTAAAGGCAACGATCGGCCAAAGGCTCCATCCGGCGCCCCGCTCACCTTTACGAAACCGGCCGAATGGCAAAACAAGCTGACGCTTACGCCGGAAGATAAAGTTACCGGCTACAACAACTTCTACGAATTTGGTCTCGATAAGGACGATCCTGCCGCCAACGCGGGGAGCCTCAAAACCGATCCGTGGACGCTGAAAATTGATGGTGAAGTGGCGAAGCCCCTGACGCTGGACCACCACGATCTCACTACCCGCTTCCCGCTCGAAGAGCGTATCTATCGCATGCGCTGCGTGGAAGCCTGGTCGATGGTGGTGCCCTGGGTCGGCTTCCCGCTTCATAAGCTGCTGGCGATGGTTGAACCCACCAGCAATGCGAAATATGTCGCTTTCCAGACGCGCTATGCGCCTGACGAGATGCCCGGGCAGAAAGATCGGTTTATCGGCGGCGGGCTTGAGTATCCGTATGTGGAAGGGTTACGTCTCGACGAAGCTATGCACCCCCTTACCCTGCTGACCGTTGGCGTTTATGGCAAAGCGCTTCCGCCGCAGAACGGCGCCCCCATCCGTTTAACCGTACCGTGGAAATATGGCTTCAAAGGGATTAAATCTATCGTCAGCATTAAGCTTACCCGCGAACGTCCGCCAACCACCTGGAATCTGGCGGCCCCGGACGAATACGGCTTCTTCGCCAACGTGAACCCGCACGTGGATCATCCGCGCTGGTCGCAGGCAACCGAGCGATTTATTGGTTCCGGCGGTGCGCTGGACGTAAAGCGCCAGCCGACGCTGCTGTTTAACGGCTATGCGGATGAAGTGGCTTCGCTTTACCGTGGTCTCAACTTACGGGAGAACTTCTGAGTGCGTTTAACGGCAAAACAGATTACCTGGCTGAAAGTGCTGCTGCACCTGGCCGGGCTGCTTCCTTTTATATGGCTGTTTTGGGCCGCCAGCCAGGGGCTCTTTAGCGCAGACCCGGCAAAGGATATCCAGCATTTTACCGGTCGGATGGCTCTGAAATTTTTGCTGGCCACCTTGCTCGTCTCGCCGCTGGCGCGCTACGCTAAACAGCCCTTATTGATACGCACCCGTCGGCTGTTAGGGCTATGGTGTTTTGCCTGGGCGACGCTGCACCTCACCAGCTACGCCCTGCTGGAACTGGGAATTAACAATCTGGCGCTGCTTGGCCGCGAACTGGTGACACGTCCTTATCTGACGCTGGGTATTGTGAGCTGGGTGGTTTTACTGGCGTTAGCGCTGACATCCACGCAATATGCGCAGCGAAAACTGGGCAGGCGCTGGCAGCTTCTGCACAACTTCGTCTATCTTGCCGCGATCCTCGCTCCCATTCATTACCTGTGGTCGGTGAAGATCCTCTCACCACAACCGATCCTTTATGCACTGGCGGCCGTGGCGCTTTTGGCATGGCGTTACAAGAAGTTCCGCCAGTGGTTGCGATAGTTCGCGAAACTGTGCGTTTTCCCGCAGATTACCCGTCAACCGCAAATCTTTTTCGGATAGCGGTTGATAATCTTCCCTGATAAGACCAGTATTTAGCTGCTAAATGCTACGAAATCGTTATAATGTGCGACCTTGGTTCGCCTGACAGCGGTTTTAAGCCTCTGAAAAGGTGACATTTGCGTTTCGAAGGTATATTTTGTTTTTTACCCGAAAATCGCAGGAGATAGCGGCATTATGACTGATAAGTTCCATATCTTAGTTTTGAACGGACCGAACCTGAACATGCTCGGCACCCGTGAGCCAGAGAAGTACGGCACGCTAACATTGAGTGAAATTGTTAACCGTCTGGGAACGGAAGCAGCGTCACTGAATGTGGATTTGGATCATTTTCAGTCGAATGCGGAGTACGCACTCATCGACCGTATTCATCAGGCTAAAGACAATGTGGACTATATCCTGATCAATCCGGCCGCGTTTACGCACACCAGTGTTGCTATCCGCGACGCACTGCTTGCGGTGAGTATCCCGTTTATCGAGATCCACCTGAGTAATGTGCACGCCCGAGAGCCGTTCCGTCACCATTCGTATCTGTCAGATATCGCTGCTGGCGTTATCTGTGGACTGGGCGCAGACGGCTATTCATACGCTTTACAGACAGCGGTAAAACGCTTGTCACAATCACACTAAACAAGAGTACGGAACCCACTCATGGATATTCGTAAGATTAAAAAACTGATCGAGCTGGTTGAAGAATCAGGCATCTCCGAACTGGAAATTTCTGAAGGCGAAGAGTCTGTACGCATCAGCCGTGCAGCCCCAGCCGCTAGCTTCCCGGTAATGCAGCAGGCTTATGCTGCGCCAGTGCAGCAGCCTGCGCTCTCCGCAGCCGTTGCGCCAGCAGCTGAAGCCGCACCTGCCGCTGCAGCAGAAATCAGTGGTCACATCGTACGTTCCCCAATGGTTGGTACTTTCTACCGCACCCCGAGCCCGGACGCGAAGGCGTTCATCGAAGTGGGTCAGAAAGTCAACGTAGGCGATACCCTGTGCATCGTTGAAGCGATGAAAATGATGAACCAGATCGAAGCAGACAAATCAGGTACTGTGAAAGCGATTCTGGTCGAAAGTGGTCAGCCGGTTGAATTTGACGAGCCGCTGGTCGTCATCGAGTAACGAGGCGTACATGCTGGATAAAATTGTTATCGCCAACCGCGGCGAGATCGCACTGCGTATTCTTCGTGCCTGTAAAGAACTGGGCATCAAGACCGTCGCTGTGCACTCAAGCGCGGATCGCGATTTAAAACACGTATTGCTGGCGGATGAGACGGTCTGTATTGGCCCGGCTCCGTCCGTAAAAAGCTATCTGAACATCCCGGCTATCATCAGCGCCGCTGAAATCACCGGCGCGGTGGCAATTCATCCGGGTTACGGCTTCCTCTCTGAGAACGCCAACTTTGCTGAGCAGGTTGAACGCTCTGGCTTCATCTTCATCGGCCCGAAAGCCGACACCATCCGCCTGATGGGCGACAAAGTGTCTGCAATCACCGCGATGAAAAAAGCCGGTGTTCCAACCGTACCAGGCTCTGACGGCCCTCTGACCGACGATATGGATGCTAACCGTGCTCACGCTAAACGCATTGGCTATCCGGTTATCATCAAGGCGTCCGGCGGCGGCGGCGGTCGCGGTATGCGCGTTGTGCGCAGCGATGCTGAACTGGCGCAGTCCATCTCCATGACCAAAGCAGAAGCGAAAGCCGCTTTCAGCAATGACATGGTATACATGGAAAAATACCTGGAAAACCCACGCCACATCGAAATTCAGGTGCTGGCTGACGGTCAGGGTAACGCGATCTATCTGGCAGAACGTGACTGCTCCATGCAGCGTCGTCACCAGAAAGTGGTCGAAGAAGCGCCAGCACCGGGCATTACTCCGGAACTGCGTCGCTACATCGGCGAGCGTTGCGCCAAAGCGTGTGTCGATATCGGCTATCGCGGTGCAGGTACCTTTGAGTTCCTGTTCGAGAACGGCGAGTTCTATTTCATCGAAATGAACACCCGTATTCAGGTTGAACACCCGGTTACCGAAATGATCACCGGCGTTGACCTGATCAAAGAACAGCTGCGTATCGCTGCGGGCCAGCCGTTGTCCATCAAGCAGGAAGAAGTTGTGGTGAAAGGCCATGCGGTAGAGTGCCGTATTAACGCCGAAGACCCGAACACCTTCCTGCCAAGCCCGGGTAAAATCACGCGTTTCCACGCGCCGGGTGGCTTTGGTGTGCGCTGGGAGTCTCATATCTACGCCGGTTACACCGTACCGCCGTACTATGACTCAATGATCGGCAAGCTTATCTGCTACGGCGAAAACCGTGACGTGGCGATTGCCCGCATGAAAAACGCCCTGCAGGAACTGATCATCGACGGTATCAAAACCAACGTTGATCTGCAGATGCGTATCATGAGCGACGAGCACTTCCAGAATGGTGGAACTAATATCCACTATCTGGAGAAAAAACTCGGTCTGAACGAGAAGTAAGAGACCTGTGTTGCTAAAAGGCCGGAATATCCGGCCTTTTTTATTTCTGGGGCCTGGAAAGCCTCATCATGTACAATCCCCGCTTTCTTCATCCACAAGGGACAAAAAATGGACAAACGTTTTGTTCAGGCCCATAAAGAAGCGCGCTGGGCGCTGTGGCTGACCCTTCTCTATCTCGCCGCATGGTTAGTAACTGCTTACTTACCTGACTCCGCTATTGGCATCACCGGCCTGCCGCACTGGTTCGAAATGGCGTGTCTGCTGGTACCGCTGGTCTTCATCCTGCTGTGCTGGGCAATGGTGAAATTCATCTATCGCGATATTCCGCTGGAGGACGATGATGCAGCTTGAAGTCATTCTGCCGCTTATCGCTTACCTGTTAGTGGTGTTTGGTTTATCCGTTTACGCCATGCGTAAAAGAACGACGGGCACCTTCCTGAACGAGTATTTTCTTGGCAGCCGCTCGATGGGCGGCGTCGTGCTGGCCATGACGCTGACCGCGACCTACATTAGCGCCAGTTCGTTTATCGGCGGGCCCGGTGCAGCCTATAAATACGGGTTAGGCTGGGTGCTGCTGGCGATGATCCAGCTTCCAGCCGTCTGGCTCTCGCTGGGCATACTGGGTAAAAAATTTGCCATTCTGGCGCGCCGTTATAATGCCGTGACGCTCAACGATATGCTGTTTGCCCGCTATCAGAGCCGTTTACTGGTGTGGCTGGCCAGCTTAAGCCTGCTGGTGGCCTTTATTGGCGCAATGACGGTGCAGTTTATCGGCGGGGCACGCCTGCTGGAAACGGCGGCGGGAATTCCCTACGAGACGGGCCTCGTCATCTTTGGGGTGAGTATCGCACTCTACACCGCGTTTGGCGGATTCCGCGCCAGCGTGCTGAACGATACGATGCAGGGATTGGTGATGCTTGTTGGCACCCTTGTTCTGCTGGTCGGCATTGTGCATGCTGCTGGTGGCCTGAGCCATGCGGTTGAAACGCTCGAGGCGATCGATCCAAAACTGGTTTCGCCGCAGGGCGCGGATGACATCCTTTCGCCAACCTTTATGACCTCGTTCTGGGTGTTGGTATGCTTTGGGGTGATTGGCCTGCCGCATACCGCCGTGCGCTGTATCTCTTACAAAGACAGCAAAGCCGTGCACAGAGGTATCATTATCGGCACTATCGTTGTCGCAATCCTGATGTTTGGTATGCACCTGGCAGGCGCGTTAGGTCGGGCAGTTATTCCTGACCTTACCGTACCCGATCTGGTTATCCCAACCCTGATGGTTAAAGTACTGCCGCCATTTGCCGCCGGGATCTTCCTCGCCGCACCGATGGCCGCCATTATGTCGACCATCAACGCTCAGCTGCTGCAAAGTTCCGCTACGATCATTAAAGATCTCTATCTGAACCTGCGTCCTGACCAGGCAGAGAATGAACGGCGCCTGAAGCGCATGTCGGCCGTTATTACTCTGGCGTTAGGGGCATTGCTGCTGTTAGCCGCGTGGCGCCCGCCGGAGATGATCATCTGGCTGAACCTGCTGGCATTTGGTGGGCTTGAAGCGGTATTCCTGTGGCCTCTGGTGTTAGGGCTCTACTGGGAGCGCGCGAATGCCGCCGGTGCGCTGAGCGCTATGATTGTCGGCGGCGTGCTTTACGCCGTCCTCGCAACGTTTAAGATTCAGTACCTGGGCTTCCATCCAATTGTGCCTTCGTTACTGCTAAGTTTACTGGCGTTTGTGGTGGGGAACCGTTTCGGTCAGCCCATCCCACAACCCGCTATGATTTCTACTGATAAATAAAGAGTTTTGCCATGCCGTGGATCCAACTAAAACTGAACACAACCGGCGCGAACGCCGAAGAGCTGAGCGATGCGCTGATGGAGGCCGGGTCGGTCTCTATCACCTTCCAGGACACGCATGACACGCCGGTCTTTGAGCCGCTGCCGGGCGAAACCCGCCTGTGGGGTGATACCGACGTTATTGGCCTGTTTGATGCCGAAACCGATATGAAAGAGGTTGTCGCGATTCTGGAGAATCATCCTCTGCTGGGCGCGGGTTTCGTGCATAAAATCGAACAGCTGGAAGACAAAGACTGGGAACGCGAGTGGATGGATAACTTCCACCCGATGCAGTTCGGCAAACGTCTGTGGATCTGCCCAAGCTGGCGCGACGTCCCGGACGAGAATGCGGTCAACGTGATGCTCGACCCGGGTCTGGCGTTTGGTACCGGCACTCACCCCACCACGTCCCTGTGCCTGCAGTGGCTGGATGGTCTCGATCTGGACGGTAAGACCGTGATCGACTTCGGCTGTGGATCCGGGATCCTCGCGATTGCAGCCCTGAAGCTGGGCGCGGCAAAAGCCATCGGGATCGATATCGATCCGCAGGCGATTCAGGCCAGCCGCGATAATGCCGAGCGTAACGGCGTCTCCGATCGTCTGGAGCTGTATCTGCCGGATGGTCAGCCAGAAGCCATGAAAGCCGATGTGGTGGTCGCAAACATTCTGGCGGGCCCGCTGCGTGAACTGGCTCCGTTAATCAGCGTGCTGCCCGTTGAGGGCGGTCTGCTGGGGCTTTCCGGTATCCTGGCGAGCCAGGCCGACAGCGTGTGTGAAGCCTACGCCGATCTCTTTGCCCTTGATCCGGTAGTGGAAAAAGAAGAGTGGTGCCGCATCACCGGTCGTAAAAAATAAGAATCTGGCGTGGTCATCTGACCACGCCTCTCCCCCTCTGATAATCCTCTCTCCCCCGTTCATTCTTCGGTAAAATAACCCTACAAATCATGTTGATTTGTATTACAAAAATTCACCGGAAGAATATGATGACACAGGTTACAGGCAAGGCAGCGCTGCTGGCGCTGAGCATGATCTCGGCTTCAGCATTCGCATCACACTGGAGCTATGAAGGGGAAGGTTCACCGCAACACTGGGGCGAGCTGGACGAGGCATATAAGACCTGTCAAAGCGGAATGAACCAGTCCCCTATTAATATTGATTCGACCGCTATCGCCCATCTCTCCCCGCTACAAACCCACTACGTTGATGGCCCTGTTACGCTGACGAACAATGGCCATACCATTCAGGCAGGTGAACAGGCGAACACCCGCGATACTCTTACTCTCGATAAGCAAACCTGGACGTTACAGCAGTTCCATTTCCACGCGCCGAGCGAAAACACCGTACATGGCAAGAGATACGCGATGGAAATGCATCTGGTTCATAAAAATGCCAGTGGGGAACTGACGGTGGTGGCGGTCATGTTTGATAAAGGAACCGCAAACCCGGAGCTAGAAAAACTGTGGCGCGTTATGCCTCAGCAGGCCGAGCAGAACGTCTCCATCAAACAGGATCTCAACCTGAACAAACTGCTGCCAAAAAATAAAACGTACTGGCGCTTTAGCGGTTCACTGACCACTCCACCGTGTTCAGAAGGCGTTACCTGGATTGTACTTAAACAGCCCCTGACGATTTCTGCAGAACAACTTGCCAGATTCACCCAGACAATGCATCACGATAATAACCGTCCGGTACAGTCGCTGCATGGGCGCGTCGTGGTCGAATAACACGCATTTTTCGCATGACGATCATGTTCTAAAATGCGACGCAGATCGCAAAGAAGAAGGGAAATCTGCTGCTAAAAACAGCAGATTATCCCGCTTCAGCGACGCATTTATTCAGAAATGATGAGAAGTTACGGGAAATTGTAAGCGCCCATAAAATAACCATCACCATATAACTTAATGATTTAAATAATGAATAATTTTTAACGGGAAGATTGGGTGGCGATTCCTTGATCTACAACAGTGGATTGTTCAAAGTTTGGCCTTTCATCTCGTGCAAAAAATGCGTAATATACGCCGCCTTGCAGTCACAGTATGGTCATTTCTTAACTCATGCGCATCGGACACCACCAGCTTAGAAATCGCCTGATCGCAGCCCCAATGGCAGGTATTACAGACCGGCCGTTCAGGACGCTGTGCTATGAGATGGGAGCCGGTTTAACCGTATCCGAGATGATGTCGTCTAACCCGCAGGTTTGGGAAAGCGATAAATCCCGCCTTCGGATGGTGCACGTTGATGAACCAGGTATTCGCACCGTGCAAATTGCCGGAAGCGTGCCTGAAGAGATGGCAGATGCCGCGCGGATTAACGTGGAAAGTGGTGCCCAGATTATTGATATCAATATGGGGTGCCCGGCCAAAAAGGTGAATCGCAAGCTTGCAGGTTCAGCCCTTCTGCAATACCCCGACCAGGTGAAAGCTATCCTGACGGCGGTTGTCAGCGCGGTGGACGTTCCTGTTACGTTGAAGATTCGCACGGGTTGGTCGCCGGAACACCGTAACTGTGTAGAGATTGCCCAACTGGCCGAAGACTGTGGCATTCAGGCCCTGACCATCCATGGACGCACTCGCGCCTGTTTGTTCAACGGTGAAGCTGAATACGACAGCATTCGGGCAGTTAAGCAGAAAGTTTCCATTCCGATTATCGCGAATGGCGACATTACTGACCCGCTTAAAGCCAGGGCTGTACTCGACTATACGGGAGCTGATGCTCTGATGATAGGACGTGCAGCTCAGGGAAGACCCTGGATCTTCCGGGAAATCCAGCATTATCTGGACACTGGGGAGCTGCTTGCCCCGCTGCCTCTGGCAGAGGTTAAGCGCTTGCTTTGTTCGCATGTTCGGGAACTGCATGACCACTACGGTCAGGCAAAAGGGTACCGAATTGCGCGTAAACACGTCTCCTGGTATCTCCAGGAGCACGCTCCAGATGACCAGTTTCGGCGCACATTCAACGCCATAGAGGATGCCAGCGTACAGCTGGAGGCGTTGGAGGCATACTTCGAAAATCTTGCGTAATGAAATAAAGAGCTGACAGAACTATGTTCGAACAACGCGTAAATTCTGACGTACTGACCGTTTCTACCGTTAACTCTCAGGACCAGGTAACTCAAAAGCCCCTGCGTGACTCGGTTAAACAGGCACTGAAGAACTATTTTGCTCAACTGAATGGTCAGGATGTTAATGATCTGTATGAGCTGGTATTGGCTGAAGTTGAACAGCCACTGTTGGACATGGTGATGCAATACACCCGCGGTAACCAAACCCGCGCTGCGCTGATGATGGGTATCAACCGTGGTACTCTGCGTAAGAAACTGAAAAAATACGGCATGAACTGATAGATTTCAGCTATGTTATTGAATAAAAAGGCGCTACTCGGCATGGGATAGCGCCTTTTTTATTAATGTTTATACAGATGTTTATACAGTTTTGTCTGAACAAACAAAAAAGCACCAGAACAATACTGGTGCTTTATAGGGGATGAACCTCTTTCAACGCCTTAATTTATCTGGCTTTCGCCACTGATAGGGTGGCGCTTCTATGCGCTGGCGGTGCCGCTGTTTAGCGGCTAACACCATAGCTGTTTTAGTACGGATTACCAGCTTATCCTGCCCGTTAAGTTCATGGCCCTCGCGACTAGCAATCTCTTCCAGGGCAGCGATAAGTAAAATTTTATTCATATGAGCCTCTATTGCTGATCTTCTGCATAAATCCCGGCGGAGATAATCGCGCCGCCAATTTCCCGTTGCCCATAAAGCAGGGGAACGGGATTGCCAGATGCTGTCGTGTTAACGGGACCACCAAACGCATAGGAGGGTTTGTTATCAGGTTCCTGACGCATTCGCAGGCCTGATACCTGCGGGGAAAGTAACTGGACTACTCCACCCAAGGCCATTGATGCTCCAACAAGGCCAATGTTTAATGCAGCGCCCTTCCCAATCAGTGCGGCACCTGCTGGACCAAGAGCTATACCACCAGCAATCAATGCTACACCGAGAACAGCCTGGAACAGACCTGCCCGCTTACTTCCTCGTATTACCGGAATAATTCTCAGCTCATCACCCGGCCCCAGGAGTTCAAACTCTTCGTGTCCGATATTGCGGCGATCCCGGAAAATAACAAAATCCAGCCCCTTTGCCCGAGCCTCACGCAGGTAAGCATCAAAGCCATCAATGGTGTTAGATAGCGCCCTGAATACTTCATTGGCAGACGTTAACGCGCGGCGATGTGTCCTGCCAAATCGCTGAGCCATTGAGCCGCTGAGTTTTATCGTGGTTTTCATAGTAGTTAATACCTGTTGCATATTACCCCCTGTCAGATACCGTTAAATGTCGCCAACCGTTGTTTGTGGTTGTCGCTCATATCGAAAGCAAAATCCTCATGCTCGGCCTGGAAGGTGCCGAACGCCATCAGCGCAGATACCGCCGGGTCTATCTTGTTTGAGGATTTCTTTTTGTTGGGCTTAATGTTGGCGTTAGCGTCGGACTCCATCACCACGTTTCCAATCGCCCAGGCCAGAACCGGATCGCCACGATGGCGCACCACCTTACGGTTAACGAACACCTCGAAGGATTTCGCCACAGGACTGAACTTGAGATAGGTTTGCGGGAACGGCTCCACATCGAGGCCCGCTCCCTGTAGCTGAGTGCGCAGGTGCGTGGCGTTCCACGTATCAAAGCCCACCAGCCGGATATTGAATGTTTCAGCGTCACGCAGGATATCGTCACGGATGCGGTCATAGTCGATGCAGTCGCCGGGCGTGGTGCGTATCCATCCCGCTTTCACCCACTGGCGGTAGATGGCGCGGTTTTTGTTGGCGACGTTAAGCAGCTGCGCTTCCGGCAGATAATGACGGGTAAGGAGTCTGATCTCCCTGTCGAACGGGAACGCATAGCTTACGCTAGTGATGTCGCTGGTAGAGGACAGGTCAAACCCGGCATAACACTCCATTCCGGCCAGATCGTCTTCGGTATAGTCGAGCGCACAGGCATCCCATGCACCGGCGCCCATCCACGGCGTGGAGCCCTGACACCAGATATTGAAACGCTTGGTCAGCATTTCCACCCACTGCGACGGTATGCCCCGCGCTTTCTGGATGGTGGACTCCAGTTTCGCCGCGTCAACGGACACATACAGGTTAGGGTTAGCCTTGATCCACATTTCAGGCTGCTCAACCTCACTTTCGTCGTCCAGTTCGTAGATCAGGACAAACAGCGAATCGTTGCTCTCTTCCCCGGCCAGAATCTGGCAGCAGTAGTCATAATGCTGTTTACAGGCAGAGACAACGTTACTCCCGGCGGTCGTGATGGCGAACAAAATCGCCTCAGGACGTGCGCCCATACCCAGCTCAAGCGCGGAATAAACGCCGTTATCCGGGTGAAGGTGGTACTCATCGACAATCGCCAGGCTGGGATTAGTCCCCTCAATGGTGGCCGCTTTCGCCGCCAGCGGCTTTAACAGGCTGTTGCTCTTCGGGAAAATGACCTTATGCGCCTGGATATTGACGCGCTTTTTCAGCGGTTTGGACAGCAGGCACATCTGGCGGGCATCGTCGAATACGATTCGGGCCTGATCCCGGCTCACCGCCGCCGTGTAGATATCCTGCTGGCCCTTCTCCATTACGAGAAACCAGTTAGCCAGCATGGCGGCCACGGTGGATTTAGCGTTTTTACGCGGTACCTCAATAAAGGCGCTGCTGTACTTGCGGCGGCCTGACTCCCTGACCTTAAAGCCCAGCAGGTTAGCAAAGGCGAACTGCTGCCACGGCTCCAGCTCGATTGGCTGGCCCCTAAGCGGGCCTTTGACGTGTGGACAGAGCCGGGAGAAGGCAATAAACCGCTCCACGATCGCCGTATCGAACTCATAACGGGGGTCATTCAGGTCTGAAAAGTACCTCTCGACGGCCTGTTTTACTCGCTTACAGGCCGGAATTTCACCCGATTTAATGGCGTTTGCGTAATCATTCCAGACGGTCAAGCTCGTCCTCCTCTTCCGTTTCCACCGGATTGCGGCGGCGGCTTACCGGATCAAAGCCCAGCAGCGACGACATTTTTATAAGAATTTTTTCGGCATCCGCTTTTGCGCTCAGTGCCGGATTCCGGCTCTCACCGCCCTGGCTGTTCACTATGCTGAATCCCCGCGTGGCAAGGTCCTCCACGGCTTTGCGGTACATCGAATAGTTGACGCAATAAAGCTCAAGGTTGTTCCAGTCGGCAGGCGTCAGATCACCACGTTCCGCCAGTTGCTTCGCCTTTGCTTTCCACTGCTGCGCCGCGATTTCATCAAGGTAAGCGGGCGGTTTTGGTGGTCTTGGCATAACTCACTGTTTTCCTTTTCGTTTTATTTTCAAAAAAAACACTGTGCATAAAAATTTGAGGGGGCGGTCGGTGCCTGGCACCTTGAGGTTTGTCCTGAAAACCTCCCCCACCCCGTCCATGCGGCCTGTCAGCGGTTGCGGAAGCATTCCCGCAACTCCCGTTCACGCTCGCTCATACGCTGCACAGGCTGGCGCTCATTGCGTCTGCTTCGCCCCTGCATGAAGCCATCACGGCAGCGCATCAATGATCGGTACAGATTCACCACGTCTTTCTCATTCATTGCTGGCCTCATACATCCAGTCATTGCGATGGGCTGCACGCTCTTCCTGCTCTCGGTACAGCCCTGCTTTGCGCTTCGCTTTGGTGGTTGGGTCTTGCTGTGTGGTCTTCTGGTTATGATGCGCCTGGCATAACGGCTGGTGATTCCACTCAGGCCAGAACAGAACATCATCACCGCCGTTGATAGGGATGATGTGATCGACAATCTTTGCAGGCACGTAGAGGCCCAGTTTCTGGCACTCAACACAAAGGGGGTGACGTTTCAGATACTGAGCGCGGTACTTCTCCCATGAGGCTGAGTAACCACGGGCGCGACGGTGTCCGCGCCTGGCATCCTGTTCCCGCCATGCTTCTCGCTTGTGCTCATCGCACTTTCCGGACCTCACTCGCTTATTACATCCCGGCTCGGTGCACCGGCGCATTGGTTGCCACGGCATCAGTACACCCCCACATCACGATAGACCGACCACAATGCAGATATAGCCAGCGGAACCTCTTTCGCCTCAGTGTCGCCAATCATCGTGCGGTACTCATAAAGCTGAGAGACGTACATCAGACAGCCGATCTTGATAGCGGGGGTAAGCTCCAGATCGTTATCAAATCGCTTACCGATATGCTTCTGGCAAACCTCCAGCGCCGCATCGATGTACGCCTGTATCAGCGTGTCTTCATCATTGCCATCAATACGACAATGCAGCTTTGCTTCAGCCAGGGTGATTTCAGTTGTCATTTCTCGGTCCCCTGTTTGCAGAGAATTTCAAGATGCGTCATGCCTGAGTCCGGTATCGGTGGTCCGATGATGTTGAGCGTTGCCCCGGCAAACGGGCCAGTCAGCACCTTCAGGCGGTTGGCGGCAGTAATATCGCAGCGGAATCGCACCCAGACGCGGATCGTTGCTTCGGCAACCTCAGCACCAGCCGCCACCAGTTCACGGCCACTGATCCCCTTAACCTCAGCCCAGATGGTTTCCCCGTCTTCCCACACCTGAATAACCTGACCAGTTGAATCGCGGTCGGTAGTGAATACCCGGATAGTGACGCGGCTTCTCAGTCCTCCGGCTCTCATACGTCACCGTCCTTGCTGTCTTTACTGATCTTCACTTCCTGCTTCCATGCCTGACTGAACTCGTCACCACCTTCACGCGGCGGCATACCCTCACGCTCACGGGCTTCGTTCGGGTTCATAATCCCGTTCTTGATACCGCGCTCATAAGTGGCGTAACGCTCGGTAGGTGTGGCACGGAGAAGGTCAGCAGAGTCAAACTCCACCTGATAGCGGGTTCCCGGAACGGGAGAGGCCACCAGCAGCGCGGATTTAATTTGTTGCTCGAAGTTCGCCAGCCACGGACGCATCGTCATGGTGAGAAATGCGCGGCTCGCCTCACTAAAGTTGCTGTAGGTGCTGTTGCTGTATTCCTGCAGGAAGATGGGCGACACGTTGAACATGCGGGCAATATCTTCGATGGTGAAGCGCCGGGAGGCCAGCCACTCAGCATCCTGATTGCTCATGCCAAGCTGCTTATAGTCCATGCCACCTTCAAGGATCGGTGTTTTACCGGCATTTCTGGCACCTTTGTAGCGCTCAAGCGCGTCCAGCGCCTGTTTACCCTTCACACTATCGAGCCATTCAGCAGTAGTGACTACGCCAGCCGCCATCATGCCATCTTTCATAATGCTGGCACCGTGACGCTGCTGGGCCAGACCTAACCCCAGCGCCTCACGGCAGATGGTGATCGGCGAGCGCCCCAGAAAACCATCATCGGTCGAGTAACGCAGGTGCAGAATCTCTTCCTGCAGGTAGGTGCGCACTGCACCGGTAAACGGTTCAGTAACGGTGTATTTGTACTTATGCTGGCCGATACGCTCAGGAACAACCGCCCCAGGCGCATACGGATGCAGGGATTGCGGCTGGCCGTCACGGCCCCACTGGATCACCGCATAGGCGTTACCATTCAGCAGGCAATGACGCATCATCGTGCGCTTGAACTGGTAAGGCGTCTGACAGTCGTTCGGTTGCTCGTTAAGGAGAAAATCCACCGGGTGATTGCTTAGCCACTCCCGCGCTTCTCGGCCGTTATCGTTGCGCACGCGGTAGAGGTAGCAGGGCATTGTTGCCACTGCCTCGCTGATAACTGATATGGCGTTCATGACCGCCGGCAGAGATTCCGCAGTACCGGCAGACACATATTCGCCTGATCCGGTATTTGGAATCCCTGCCATCGCCAGAAATTCATCAATGGTCATGCTGCGCTGCTCAGAGGGTTCAGACTTACGGCCAAACGGCCAGATATTCCACATATCACAGCCCCGCTAAGTCAGCCCAGCGTCGGCGGTTATCACCAGCGCGGCGCAGTTCAGGATGTTGGGAGAACAGAGAACGGTGCGCAATTTCCACGCCGGACTCAGGGTAAGCAGGCATAGAGGTAACGGTGATTTCGCGTAGTTCAGCAGTGATGACGGTTCGCGTGTAAGGTAATTTCGCTGTATCCCAGAAATCTTTTGACGCACGGAAACCAAAGCTCATGCCGGAAATGTCACCGCGCTCCACCAGCTCCAGTACATCATTCCCAAGCTGGGTATTCGGCGGGGTCAGTTCGAAGCGTAGCCCGGTATCATCTTCGGCCAACACCAGCGTGCCGGATTTGGTACGCCCCAGCAGTTGGGTATAGTTATGCTCGTACAGTGCACGCACATCGCTACCGGATGCCAGGCTGTCTTTAAACGCCCCCGGCGCAAACTGCTCGCGGAACTCATCCCAGATAATTTCTGAGAGGCTGTTCCAGCGCACGGCATAGCCAACCAGCTTTTTGTTGCTGGCGCTCAGTTCGGAGGTACGGATTTCAAAATCGATTGTTTTCATTGTTGGACTCCACAGAGGGCAAAAAGGGGCCGAAGCCCCTTAAACGACAGATCAGGAGCCGGAAAGCTCAAGCACCTTGATGGCGTTGGAGTCCACCACACCACCGCCCAGGTATTTATCGGTGTGCACCTTGTAGAAACCAGGTTCGGTGATGTTGTCGGGGCGGGTACGCACGCCAGTAGTGTGATCCACGATGAAGTAACCGCGCTTAAAGTCGCCAACTGCCAGGAACGCTTCACCCGCAGCCGCATCAGGCATCGTTTCCAGATATTGAACCGGACGGCCAAGGAGGGTATCAGGGGAGTCAGCGACGAGACGATCACGCCAGATGTAATCCCCGTTGCCGTTTTTCAGCTTTTGCAGCGTAGCGGCAGTGTTGGAGTTCATCACCCATACGGCATTTTTGCGGTATTTGGCTTTCAGCTTGTACAGCAGGTCGATCAGACCATCAGAGGAAACGGCAGCAGCCTCCATCTTCTCCAGCGTGCCGAACGGACGGGTTTTATCGCTGGTGGCCGCACGCGGATAGGACAGGAACCCTTTGGATTTTTTATCACCGTCGCCGTTCACAAAGTCGGTTTCTTCGGTAGCAGTGAAGGTGTCGGTGATTTCGGAAGACAACCAACCCAGAATATCAACTTCGGAGAAGTCGAGAATTTCCTGAGTGGTTTTCGGGTAGGCGTAGATCGGGTTGAGTTTGATATCAACGCGCTCCATCTTCGGTGTGCTGGTTTCGGTACGCGCTTCGCCTTCGGTGCCGCGCTTAACGGTAGTGCCACCCACTGACACCAGCTTCTGGTATTCGTTGGTTTTGGTGGTCTTCACCGTGGCGATGGAGCGCATAACGCTGTCATCCTGCAACTGGCGCATGATCTCTTTGTCCAGCTCAGGGATAACGGTATAACCGCCGTCAGCCTGCACCAACGTGGAGAGAGAGCGGGTATCGCCGGTCATGATGTAGTGGCGCAGCTCATCGTTGCTTACACCGTTACCTTCAACAGAAGTACCAGGCAAATTGCGCTGATCGTCGGCGACGGCCTCAAGGCGGGTAATTTCAACTTCAAGCGCATCAGCCTGGGCGCGGAGTTCATCGAACTGCTTGCCCTCTTCATCGTTGAGGCTTCGCTTTTCGCTGTCAGCTTTTTCCAGCATGGAACGCATCTGGGTTTTGAGTGCGGCTTTCTGCTGGCGTAATTCAAGTAATTTCTTCATGGAGTGGTTTCCGTAACAATTAACGTTGAGACGTGAAACCAGCGCTTGGAGGGATGTCCACCTGGAAAGGAAACCGTCGCAGAACGGGAAAAAACCAGGTGGACAGTGGCGGCTCACGTCTGAGTGCCACTCTTCAAGATATACATAATAATCAATGAGTAAACACCTCTATGTTGTCGCAAACAGCAGCGAAAACAGGAGAACAAATAATTTACAAAGTTTGATAATATGAACGGGAAAAACACCACTTCTGGGGGATTTTATGGACTTCGATTTTGATGATATGGCGTACCCGGATATTTTTTTAATTTCCGGCGAGGAGTTTAAAGGAAGCCGGAACACAGGAAAAAATCAGGTAGATATCCCGTTTACTGACGAACCGCAAATTGAATTGGGCGATATTCTGATTCAGAAGATTGGAAGCCGTGAGTTAAGTCTTAAAGTTGTCGATCTTTCAATATCAAGGAATGGAACGCTGAACGTGGGTACAACGCATCCCCACTTGCTTACGCTATCCGTAGAGAATCTTTCTTCCGACGCACACAGGACAGCAAAGAGTATGAATACTTTTAACATTGGCTCCGTCAGTGGTGAGCAAGTTCAAATAGGTGAAAGTAATCATATGCTGGTGAATATCAGTATTACTGAACTTGTCGAGAAAGTGGCTAACTCTGGCGATCCACAGGCTAAATCAATACTGAAACAGTTACTGGAAAATAGCACCGTTGCCAGTATCGTTGGCGCTGGCGCTTCCGCGCTGTTAGGTCTGCTTTAAAATATGGCCTGGGAAAACCAGGCCACTAGCTTACATGGCAGGATGATTATTCTTTATCCAGCCCCCACTGATAGAAAGCCCAGCTTGCCGTTGATTGTGCGCTATGGATAGCGTTCTCAAGGCCAGAGGTTGGGTACGACAAATCAGCCGCCATCCTCTGTAGAAGATCGAGGTAAGCGCTGGCATCTTTCGACAACTCTTGCCCCCCTTCTTCCAGCCCAGACTGGTACGCTTCCAGATCAAGCTTTTCAGAAGTGACAAAAGCGCTCAGAGCCAGAAAATCCGTCACCGTAATCTCATCTTTATTTGAAAGCTCATCAACGGCGCTATAGAGAAACTTGAGATCGCTCATATGCCCGTTATCTTTGCCAATCAGTTTCATAATGACCTCGTTATTTTTTCGCGTATATATACAAAACGTAGCGGGTTACGTGGGTTATTGGGTTATCTTCGCTTGCTAAGTATTTTTTATTACATATATTCAACAAGTTAACATTTAATCAACACGAAAACGTAACCCACTCAGCCCCTGAAATAACCCACTTATCCGTTTTTAAGGTGGGTTACGATTTTCGCAGTGGGTTATTTTGCCCTGCCAGTGGGTTATAAGTGGCGTTTAGTGGGTTACTGGTGGGTTATTCAATCCCTTTAAAATCAGAATGTTAAGAAACTTAACTACCACGTAACCCACATAACCCACCTATATAATCCTCACCTGTATAAAAAATTACTCTTCATCCGGCGAGAACATCAGCACATAAAACACATGCTGCTTGCCGCCCATCTTGCGGAGTGCTTTCTTCTTGTACCTCCCTTTATCCCCGGTCTCAAGCATCCCCGCGCTGGCTAAAGCCCTGGCAAATTGCGTATGGTTAAAGCCGCTGGCAATCTCCCGTTCAAATGCCGCAGGGAAGGTGTAGAACTTGTAAACCTCATCCCCGGATGGGTTTCCTGTACGGTAGCCAGCCAGCTCTTTAATTGGCAAATCGCGTGCATCGCTTTCCGGGTAAGGAAGGTAACGACTGAAACCGTAGGCATTCAGGAACGCCTCGCACTGCTCGATGATCTGCTGGTGCTCTTTGTTACCAGTGCCGAACTCTTTCACCCAGGCGTTAAAGCTATGCTGGATAGCGTCACGGCTGGCCTGTTCACTCCATCCGGTGATTGATGCACCAGTTACCAGCGCGGCTTCGAGGATTGCAAAACGTTCGGCCACGCGGTGTACCTGCTCACCGTAATCCGCCGGGATGAGGCCGCGCCAGCGCGTTTGCGCGTCACGCACCGCCTGTTTAGCCTCCTGCTGGTTAGCCGCCAGCCATTTAACCCACTCACGCCCCGCCGCCCCGTGGTTATCAATCCAGGCTTCTTTCAGTGCGTCAGCATGAGCCTTGCCGTTTGGCAGACCGTTAAAGGCCGTCGATTTCTCCATAGGGATGTTGAGCAAGCGCACCAGTTGGCCCGCTTTCACTTTCAGCCCACCAGCAGCCAGGAAGGTTTCAATATCCATTTCCCCGGTGCTGATCGCCACAGTGCGCCAGCGTTTAAGCTCCCGATTGCCGCCCTCTTTGGCTCCCTGCAACTTTCCGGCACCGTTAAACAGGGTGTAAGCAGACGTGGCAACATCTTTGGCACTGCTGCCCTGTCCTACCTCATCAAGCGGTAACAGGCTGTCGTTATGCGCCTCCGCTTCGTTTGCTATGCCAAGCGCAGTACCGTACCAGGTAAGCCGCAACGCATCAGGCTCACCCCACAGGCTGCTCGCAATATTGGCGGTAGTGGTCTTACCGGCGCTCGACTGCTCGAACAAATGGACGCCGAAACCATCAGCACCCACCAGGCCAATAAGCGGCGCGGATAACGCCGCTGCCACGCCCAGCATCATGGAAGGATTGCCCCCGGCCAGACGGGCGACGGAATCCCGCCAGGTGACAGCAGTACCAGCAATGGCATACCCGGAAGATGCAGCGCTGCGACCGTTAAAGAGAATGGGCGTCTCTGGATCACCAATCACTTCACCATCAGGCATGATATATGCGCCATGATGCCAGCCAGTGGTATGGGTGATAATCCATTCCTGATCAGTGCCGCTTTGCTGCAACCAGTCGGCCAGAATCGCCCGGAAGGTGCTTTTAGTGGTCACATTCACCCCACCAGCTTTAAGTGAGCGCCAGCCGTCGCGCTCACCGATATCAGCACAGGGGATCGCCCTGGTAATATCTTCATGGCCACGCGGCGAACGCCAGCGCAAAACAAGATAGCGCTCTGCCCCATCACTACCGGAGCCGACCACCTCAAGAGGAGAGCACAGCCACGTTTCGTTATTGATGATCTCGCCGCTATCCTTGTCCACCTTTGGCGTGATCCAGTACAGGCCATCGCTGCGGCTCTCCACGCGTGGTTTGAGTTCATCACCCGGTTCAGGCTTTGGCTCCCGTTTTTTCACAGGCAGGTTAACCACAATACTTTCCCCGCGTTCGGCCTCTTCCTTGAGACGTGGAAGCCTGCCTGTCCAGTCCTCCTTCGGCTGAGGCTCAAACATGCCATTAAACAGCCGGGCCTCTTTCACATCCGCCAGCGCCAGTTTGGTTGCGATAGTGCTAATCTGCATTTCAGAAAGCTCGCCAGCGCGGATCACACGAACACTGCGACGGCCGTTATCAACGATGTTTAACCGTTCCAGTTCCGCCAGTTGCTTTTTACCCAAATAAACAGGCGGTACATCATCCCACGCCCTTTTACCTTCGCTCTCGATCCAGTGCTGCACATGTGAATAGGCATCTTCACCCGCAAAGATAATCGCCTCAGTAAATTTATCTTTCGGCAGAAATTTGATATTCGGGGCATTCTTCATCTTCATCAGTGCAACACCTTATTGGACATATCCGCGCCCAGGTCTTCATGCAGGTACTCAAGGTGGCAGCTTTTCACTATCTGCAACCCCATTTCGCTAATATCACCATCGTCGGTAAAGCAGGTCAGCAGAATATCGCGCAGGCGAGTTAAGCACTCATCCCGGCCAAATTCTGCTACACAACCGAAGACCATAAATTTCGCCAGCACGTTATAAGTGGTCACTGGTTCCAGCGTGAAGCGATAGCGAGCCATATACTTATCGCTTTCCACCAGCAAGGTTGCCGAACCGGTTTCCGCTATCTGGTGAGCAATACAGGTTTCGGTCAGTTTGCGGAACAACGGCCCCAGCACATCAAAAATATCGGTCATTGTGGGATACCTCCGCTCATCTGAAATTTGCCAAGTAATGGGTGATACCAATACGCCGATCCATATTTGCGCTTCGCGCTGCGAAGAACCTGCCTCGCCGCCTCTCTGAATTTGCTATCCGGCGCAATAAAGCCACCAGCTTTCATCCTGACCAGCATCACGCCCGTGTTTTTTGCCAGCTCTTCGGCTTTTTTCGTCGATATGCCGAACTCAGCCGCCAGCGTGGCGACCGGGGCCATACCGGGAGGAATATCTCCCCCCTGGCTTTCGGTGAGTGTGCGCACCTGCTGTTCTAACTCCAGGACGCGGTTAACCAGCAAATCGACACGGTTTTCCAGTTCGATAAACTTCACATTGCTGATCATTGTTTTTCCCCCTGCGATTCAGGGTCTGAAAAAGTAGAAATATCCAATGAGTTTGCCAGTTCATCAGAAAGGCGTTGAGCCAAGCCCGTTAAACTCATTACATGGATACGCTCTTCCTCGCCTCTGATAGTCGCAAGGTAAGCAGCACATGACAGAAGCGCGGCAACCTCTTGCGCCAATAACAGCAAATCTTTATTGCTGCGGTAGGTGTAAAAGTTATCCATTGAGCGCCCCCTTTTTATCCTGCTCCAGCATAAAGGTGGCAATATCGCCAGAAATATCACGGGCCAGATCGATGAGGTTATCCCTCTCGTGACCTGAAATTTCACAGTCTGAAATCACCAGAAGCAACGTTGCCAACTGACAAGCACGGGATGTGGCTTTTTCTCTGCCAAGAGTTTCAATGTCATACATGGCGCACCTCCAGCATCTGAAATGCGTGGAGCGGCAGACGGGCAGCGAAAATAAGAGTTACGCCGGGCATGGTGTCGCGGGCTTCCCGTTCACTGGATGCGTTGACGTAAATCACCAACGGTTTGGCGGTAGGGTAGCGCTCAGAGGCGGAGAGAAAACGCCATGTAAATTCAGGGCGAGTTTGGGTAGACTGATTATCAGCCATAACTGTTACCTCACTTAACGGTTTGTGGTTAGACGCCTCGGTACTGCTCCAACAGTCCGGGGCGTTGCCATTTCTGCACCTTGCTTTAATCAAGGTGCTATTCACCATATTACTAGGTGAATAGCACGTCAAGCATTGAATATGATTTTTTTTTGCGTATAGTGAATAGCACCTAACGCATGGAGATCCAGTAATGGCAACGGGTTCAATAAACAACAAATCAAAACAAGTAAATGTTCGAGTTCCGCATGAAGTGTTAGAGGATATCGAGTCAGTGAAAGATAACGGTGAGAGTACCGCCGGTTTTCTTATCGTCGCCGCCATGGGCGAGATCAAACGCCGCCAGCGCAAGCTGTCAAAAAAATCTACAACGGAGTAAAAATTACAATGGCTAAGATTACCCGTAATCAAGCAATTGAAATTATTAAAAATTATTTCCTTCCACTTGAAGTGATAGACGATGGAAATACTAATGAGGGTGATCCGATTTCCTTTTGTGTTTACCTTTCCGAAAACAGTGATGAACGTATTGGGCCTTTTTCCATAAATCGCACAGATTTTATAATTCAGGAAAGGCTGATAAAAGGCATTGAATTTATTAAGAAAGATCGCATCAAATAACGAGCATTGTTCGTTTGATGTGATATTTTTTTTAACTCTCTGATTTCGTTGCAAAGCGTATTCTTGCGCTCTGTTTAGACTTTGACCACCATCATTAACCCTGGTATGCTTAATCTGTTTCGGTTTTTCGTAGTGACATTGGCAGCTCTGCAAAGCTGCCTTTGTTTTATTCAGCGTCAGCATTCGGCACCTCCGGCAATACACCACCAGCGATCAGTTTCTTCGTTAACCACTGCTCACCTTTCCCTGTCAGCATCGTTGTGAATGAGGCTCTTACCTCGCCATTCGTTTCATACGTTCCCTGGCGAACGGCAAAATAACCGCTATCGATATAACGCTGCATAGGCAGGTTGTGGCGCTGGCCGCCATTGATGAGAATCCCCTGTTGCCTCATCCAGCCGAATAATTTGATGGGGCCAAGCCCTACGGCTTTGGCATAGTTGGGAATGGAAATACCCTTGCTGATCTCCGCCACGCGATCAGCGAAATCAACCTTTGGCGCAGCGGCCACCAGCCGGTTTTCAAGTTCGCTTGCCTTTTCTGCCAGATCAGCAGCAAGGCGCAGGGCTTCCGGTAACGTCTGGGGGATATTAGCGGCGGCTTTTGCCTGGCGTTCGCAGTTGATAAAGTAGCGGCGCACCTCCCGCCCTTTTTCGTTGCGCTCAACCATTGCCAGCTCTTTACCCATGTCGATGGTGATCAGGTAATCATGTGCAATTTGTTGGCGATATTTTGCGCTCCCCGAAACGGGGGCGCTCAAATTTTCAACCACAGTAAAATCCACGCCAGCAGTAAAACCATACTGGCTGATACGCCCTTTAATCCAGGTGGTGAAATCACGCCCAACGCCGAGAAACTCATGGAGTTTTTTTGCACTGACCAGCGATACCGTCACGCCGCCAATATTTCCGGGGTTAACCGGAACCAGCTCATTTAATTTTTGCATAGCGCCCCCTACGCAGATCTACGGTTGTAAGGGGTATTGACGTTCTCAACAGCAGGTGGATTGCGAACCCACCAAAGAACATCTGACAGAAGCCATGCGCAACTATTACGGCCAAAGTGGCAGCGTGGCGGGAATTTACCTTCGTTCTCCATATACCAGCGGGTGGAACGGGAAAGACTGGTTATTTCAAAACATTCATTTTCACGAATACGACGATCAAACTTAATTCCGTACTCTGCCAGAATGTTGCGGCGTTGCTCAGGTGTTGGCGGGGTAAAAAGAGTATTTGACATGCTTCCTCCACTTCACACATTCAGAAGGACACTTTCCTAACTGTTCTTGTGTTGTGGAGGAATATTGATATCTACATCATCTTACTGATACAGAGGAAAAAAATTCATTTCCTACGCCTATTTTTTTGCTCAATCAACCTCTCCCGAATTTCTCTCTCAAACTTTTCCAACGAAAAATTTGCAAGATTTTTTTCGAAAAAAGGCCGAATAGTTTCACAGAGTTTCTTTTCTCCGACTGATAGATCAGGGAAAATCGAACCGGCAATAACACTACTGCTTATCCTGTTTCCTGTAATTTTTTGCCAGCAGAACAGGTCAGCATAGGGGAAGATTCCATAACTTATTATCTTCCTTCTGGCTACTTCCCAAGAATTTATTGATAGTTCATTATTTGGGTCTGGAATATTTAAGGAATTTCGCCATAATGAAAGCAAAGATGATAAATCTTCAATTAAAAATTCATCAGGATAACGTAAGTCCAATTTAACAAAAAAATCATCCCCGAAATTATCAATCAGATTAATGCAGTCAAACAGCCCCAAAGTATCAGCATCATCATATTCATCAACTACTTTTTTAGAGTGCATTATTTTGAATATATCGTGACGCTGTAAAGGCTCAATCAGCATTGACGAACCAAGCCGCTTACCTGCATTTGAGTTATTTTCCTGCATATCGGATTGCACGTAATCAACACCTGCAAAGGCATCCTCACTATATTTTCTGTCAGCTATTGGATTAGACATTATTATTTTCAAATCATCTTCATCTATCCATTTATCATAATCTGCAACCATATAATGACGCATTAATAACTGATTAAAAAACTCTCTATCATCTAATGATTCAAAAGTTTTATATTTCCCTATATCGAAATACTCCGGCAAATCGCTTTTCTTGTTAATTAACATATCGTCACCCTCAACGCCCCTAATAACTTGCGAGCCAGGCGGGTAGGGTTTCCCGCTTTTCGGTTGGCCGACCTAGACCCGCAATATCAGTTTAATCTCTATTCGCTACAGTTAACAGAACCACATTTTGATGATTACCCGCAAGAAGTTCTAAGCGGTCATACCACTTGTTCAGCGCGTCCAGCTTCTCCGGCAAGTACAGACTACGGTTATAAATTGCCATAACTCCCGGCATTGAGTGGCCCAGCAACTGTTCAACAACATGCGGAGCGATACCCATATTATTCATATGCGTTGCAAGCGTTCGCCGTAGATCATGCAATGTCCACGGTTCAGAATGCCCCAGTTTTTTATAAACGCTACGGCCCCACTGGCTAACCGCCTCGCTATTCTTCACAACTCCGAGAAGGTAGCCGGATGATTTTGTTTCATCGTGGAGAATTTCAATAAATGAACGCATCGCTTCTGGAACTGGCCGCACAATCTTTTCACCGCCTTTACTATGCGCTTTCGGAACCGTCCATACCCATGCCTCCATATCCCATTCGGCCCACTCGGATAATCTGGCCTCCTGGGTGCGGCAACCAAACAAAGTGGTGATCCTGAGCAAGTTTGTGTAGTAAGGCAGAAAAACATCGCCGGAAGATATAGCAGCCCACAATCTCCCAACCTCTTTATCTTTCAATACCCGATCTTTTTTCGCCTGCTTTTTACCAACATCGGGAATACTCAAATCTTCAAGGGCGGTACTGACGGCGTAACGGCGAACGCGGCAGAATTTCAGAGCCTGCTTACACATCTGGAATACATAACCCGCAGCAACTGGCGTCTTCTTTTTCATTCTGTCAAAGCAGTCAAGCCAGTATCGGGTTTCGCAGTCAGCGAGCGCCATTTTCCCAATGTAAGGGTAAATATGTTTGCGTAGCTCCGCTTTATGCCGCTCAACGTTCGCGCGGTTTTCTTCCGCATATTCGCGTATCCAGTATTCGATAGCTTCCTGCACCGTGACTGGTTTAAGCGTTTCCTGAGTAGTGAGCGCCAACTGGTGCTTTGGGTCTTTACCAGAGGCCAACCACTGACGACATTTATCACGCGAAGAACGGGCCTCTCTGAGACTCATATCAGGGTAGCGCCCCAGAGTCAGCCGATGCAGCTTCTGCCCGTCGAGTCGGTAAGTAAACACCCAGCTAATGCCACCAGCTTTCGTTACCTTAGCGCTCAACCCGGCACCATCAGCATAAAACTCAATCTTACTGGCCGGGATGCCATGTAATCCCTTTAACTTCCTGTCGCTCAGTTTGTTAAGTTCGCCAGCCATAGACCACCACCCAGCCCAAAGTGTTTATACAAATGTTTATACATAATTGCTTGCATAATAGCATAAACAACAAAAAGCACTGGAACAATATACAGTCATAATTTCATATAACCAATTGATTTTAAATAAAATATAAAAACCACCTCAAAGCATGAAAACAGCTAATCTGACAGTACGGCATGAACTGATACTAATCAGTTAAATGCTTGTTTAAAAAGGCGCTCTTCGGCATGGGGAAGCGCCTTTTTTATTACCTGCGCTTCTCCGTCAACGCATTGTAAACCTTCGCCTCTCCCGCTTTTCAACCACGGTTTTTCGTGTATATTTCCCCCACCTTACTGGCGATCTTCTCGCGGAATGACACAATGATTCGTAAATACTGGTGGCTGGTTGTCTTTGCAATCTCCGTTCTCATTTTCGATACACTCCTGATGCAGTGGATTGAACTGATGAGCACCGAAACCGATAAGTGTCGCAATATGAACTCCGTTAATCCGCTGAAACTCGTGAACTGCTCAGAGCTCGACTAACCGCCCGATTGCGCAAACCACCCCGTTATTACCCACTAAAAACGGGGATTTAAATCCCTTTGAGCCATTACCTGACGGTGATAATGTCTCGCCCTTCTCAACCGCTCTAGCGTAACCCCACACTCGAGTAGAACCGTCCATGCTGGTCAGCCAATACAACCCTATCCTTGTCGTCCTCTCCTTTGTTGTTGCCATTCTTGCTGCGTATACCGCGCTGAACATGGCTGCACGCGTCGCCGGGAGTGAAGGTGTCGCTGCCCGCGTCTGGCTGGCTGGCGGCGGTATTGCTATGGGCATCGGCGTGTGGGCCATGCATTTTATCGGCATGCTGGCGATGGACCTCTCCATGAGCATGAGCTACAACGCCACCCTGACGGTGTTATCCATGGTCATCGCCGTGGGTTCGTCGCTGTTTGCGCTATGGCTCGTGAGCTGCGAGCAACTACGCCTGCGCCGACTGCTGCCCGGCGCGCTGGTGATGGGGAGCGGTATTGTTGCTATGCATTACACCGGCATGGCGGCGCTGGAAGTGATGCCCGGGATTATCTGGGACAAGATGTGGGTGGCCATTTCGGTCGTGATTGCGCTTGCCGCTTCGCTCGCGGCATTATGGCTCACCTTCCGCCTGCGTCGCGAAGCCGCGCAGGTCGTGCTGATGCGCATGGGTGCCGCCATCACGATGGGAATTGCCATTGCCGGCATGCACTATGCCGGGATGAAAGCGGCGCAGTTTCCGATGTCCACAATGGTTCACCATGAGGGTATCAACGGGAGCTGGCTGGCGGTGCTGGTCAGCGTCGTCGCGCTCTCAATTCTTGGGATCACCCTGCTGGTGTCGATGCTGGATGCCCGCCTTCAGGCACGTACCGCCCTTCTGGCCTCGTCGCTGGCAGAAGCTAACCGGGAACTCGCTCAACTGGCGCTACACGATACCCTGACGCGCCTGCCCAACCGTATCCTGCTGGAAGACAGACTCGATCAGGCCATCAGCAAAGCCGATCGTGAAGGGAACCACTTTGCCCTGATGTTCATGGATCTTGACGGCTTTAAAGCCATCAATGATGCCTACGGCCATGATGTTGGTGACAGGCTGCTGGTCGCAGTTACGCAGCGTCTGCTGCTTCTTCTGAAAGGCCAGTTCACCCTTGCACGTATCGGCGGTGATGAATTTGTTCTGCTGGCAGAGGGAGAAGGTCCGGACGACGCGGCATCGCTGGCAAATTCGCTGGTGCGTGCGATCGATAGCCCGTTCAATCTCAGCCCCTATGAACTGGTAGTGACCCTCAGCATTGGTATCGCGCTCTACCCTCACGACGGCAAAACCGAGCGTGAGCTGATGTTTAACGCCGACGCGGCGATGTATCACACGAAGCATATGGGCCGTAACGGTTACCACTTTTTCCAGCCCTCCATGAACACCCTGGCGCAGACCCATCTCCAGTTAATGAACGATCTGTGGATGGCAATCGATCGCAATGAGCTGCGCCTGCTGTATCAGCCAAAATTTCACGCCCCGGCGGGCCCGGTCCTCGGATTCGAGGCGTTATTGCGCTGGCAGCATCCTAAGCAGGGGCTACTGACGCCGGACCTTTTTCTGCCGCTGGCGGAAAAAACGGGGCTAATCGTCCCCATTGGCAACTGGGTGATTAATGAAGCCTGCCGCCAGCTGCGGGAATGGCATCTCCAGGGGCATCAAAGCTGGTCAATAGCGGTAAACCTGTCGACACTGCAGTTTGAACAACCTTCACTGGTTAAAACGGTTCTCGACTGCCTGGCACTTCACCAGGTGCCACCGGAAATGTTGATCCTCGAAGTGACGGAAACCACGGCGATGAGCAACCCGGATGAGAGCGTACGCGTGCTGACAGAGCTGACGGATGCGGGCGTGAAGGCCTCCATTGATGATTTTGGCACCGGATATTCGAGCCTGCTGTACCTCAAGCGATTACCTGCCTGCGAATTGAAAATCGACAGGGCGTTTGTGAAAGAGCTTAGCGGCGAGAGCGAGGATGCCACTATTGTCTCAGCAATTGTGGCTCTCGCTAAAACACTTAACCTGAAAGTCGTGGCTGAAGGTGTGGAAACCGAAGCGCAGCAAGCCTTTTTAACCGAGCTTGGCTGTAACACCCTTCAGGGTTATCTGTTAGGTAAACCCGTCAGCGCGCAGACCATAGAGGCACTTTGTGCCCGAGGGGAAATGTTACCTGGCGCTGAGCAGTAAGCACCCTCATCTGGCGACACGCGAATAACCGGGAGTGTCGCCAGTATGCTATCGACCAGAGCGGGAGCCTGCTGATAAAGATTAAAACTGTCGTTATTCATTAACCAGTTTTTGATTATTCCGCTAAAAAAACCGTGGAATACAATCAAGGTGAGATCAACATTCACCTGTGGCGAAATGATGTTTCGCGAAATACAGGTCTCCAGCGCGGAGCGTAGCGTGTCATCGTTGAATCCGATACGCTTTCTGATTTCACGCTCAGAAATCATATCACTGCTAAATTCACACTTATGATACAGAATTTGTAAAAGCGCACATTGCCGGGGTTCATGAGCAATATATTGCAGCGCGGTAATAAATTGCTCACGAAGTTTTAACAATGGATCGTCACTATCGGAAAGGGAAAGCCTGTCGTGAATAATGTCGCGAAGCGGTAATTGCTGTTCCCAGATGGCATTAAATATTTCAGATTTACTGGTGAAGTGCCAGTAGATCGCACCGCGCGTCACCTTAGCGGCATCAGCGATATCCGTCAGCGTCGTGCTGGCTACGCCACGCGTGGCAAACTGTCCGATAGCCGCCTCAATCAGCTGCTGCCGGGTTTGTTGAGCCTCTTCTTTCTTTTTACGCGCCATAGGCAACTACTCGTTACTCACAAGGTTTAAAGGTCATATTGCGTTCATGCAAATGTAAGTATTCACTAAAATCCGTTTTAATTTTGCACAAAAAAAGTCACCCCTCTTGATTTATAATTAATACAAATATATCCAATCAATTAAATTGACGGAATGAATAATTATAAAATATTAAACTCATTTACCTGATTAACATGCCTGACTATATCCCAGAATGAAGCCGGTCTGATTCTTATTTTCTTCTACAAACATGGTCATTCGCACTTATAAATTAAAAAACATTAAATACCCTCATTATTATACGCAGCTACATTTTATTTTTACCCCTCTGCCCCTGCTACCGATTCGCGGCATATATCGGTTAATGGGTATTTAAAGGAACAGTAATGACGAATCATTTCAGACGCTTGCCTTTATCCGGTTTCATTGTCTGCACGGTACTGCTCACTGGATGCGATGGTCAGGAAAATCAACAACAGCATCTGCAGGCGCCTCAGGTCAGCGTGCATATTGTGAAAAGCGCGCCTCTGGCTGTCACCACTGAACTCCCGGGCAGAACAGATGCATTTCGCGTTGCGGAGGTTCGTCCTCAGGTCAGCGGCATTATTCTTCGCCGCAACTTCGCGGAGGGCAGCGATGTAAAAGCGGGCGAGTCACTCTACCAGATCGATCCTGCGACCTATCAGGCGGCCTATGACAGCGCGAAAGGCGAACTGGCGAAGGCTCAGGCGGCAGCCAATATTGCACACCTGACGGTGAAACGTTATCTCCCGCTGGTAGGCACCCGGTATGTCAGTAAGCAGGAGTATGACCAGGCCGTAGCGACGGCTCAGCAGGCAGATGCCAGCGTGGTTGCCGCAAAAGCGGGCGTTGAAAGCGCACGTATCAACCTTGCCTACACCAAAGTGACCTCTCCGGTTGATGGTCGTATCGGAAAATCCAGCGTGACCGAAGGGGCGCTGGTGACGAACGGGCAAGCCGCAGCGCTGGCAACGGTCCAGCAGCTCGATCCGATTTATGTCGATGTCACCCAGTCCAGTAATGATTTTATGCGCCTGAAACAGACGAGCCTGCAAAAAGGCGATACCGCCAGCAGCGTTGAACTGCTGATGGAGAACGGGCAGCCCTATCCGCTGAAAGGCACATTGCAGTTCTCTGACGTCACGGTTGATGAAAGTACCGGCTCGATCACCCTGCGCGCCATTTTCCGGAACCCTCAGCATCAGCTGTTACCCGGCATGTTCGTTCGCGCACGCATTGATGAAGGCACCCAGCCGGATGCGATTCTGGTACCACAGCAGGGCGTGACCCGCACACCGCGAGGCGATGCAACCGTCCTGGTGGTGAACGATAAAAACCAGGTTGAGCCGCGAACCGTCGTGGCCCCTCAGGCAATTGGCGATCGCTGGATGGTAACGGAAGGGCTGAAAAACGGTGATCGTGTGATTGTCAGCGGGCTACAGAAAGTCAGACCCGGGGTAACCGTCGTCGCCACGCCGGATACCACCACGACGCCAGCCGGTTAAGGGACGACGACATGGCTAATTTCTTTATTCAGAGACCGGTTTTCGCCTGGGTACTTGCCATCATTTTGATGATTGCAGGCGGGCTGGCCATTCTCAAACTTCCCGTCGCACAGTATCCGACCATTGCCCCTCCCGCTGTGGCGATATCCGCGACCTACCCGGGAGCTGACGCTCAAACGGTGCAGGATACCGTGACCCAGGTTATCGAACAGAACATGAACGGTATCGATAAGCTGATGTATATGTCCTCCACCAGCGATTCAGCGGGTAACGTCACCATCACCCTGACCTTCGAGTCAGGAACCGATCCGGACATCGCCCAGGTGCAGGTGCAGAACAAGCTGCAGCTCGCCATGCCGCTACTGCCGCAAGAGGTACAGCAGCAAGGGATTGGCGTGGAGAAATCCAGCAGCAGTTTTCTGCTGGTCGCCGGCTTTGTTTCAGACAACAAAAATCTCACGCAGAATGACATCTCTGACTATGTCGCGTCGAACGTCAAAGATGCCATCAGCCGAACGTCTGGCGTCGGTGACGTTCAGCTGTTTGGCGCTCAGTATGCGATGCGTATCTGGCTCGACAGCAACGCGATGAACAAATACCAGCTGACGCCGCAGGATATTATCAACCAGCTGAAAACGCAGAACGACCAGATAGCGGCAGGCCAGCTGGGCGGAACGCCGTCCATTCCCGGGCAGCAGCTGAATGCCTCGATCATCGCGCAAACCCGCCTGAAATCACCGGAGGAGTTTGGCCGCGTGACGCTTAAGGTGAACCAGGACGGCTCGATGGTTCATTTGAAGGACGTGGCTCGCATTGAGCTGGGTGGCGAAAACTACAATATGGTCACTAAAATCAACGGGCAGGCGGCAACCGGTCTGGGGATTAAGCTGGCAACCGGGGCAAATGCGCTGGACACTGCGGCAGCCATTAAGAGCAAGCTGGCGCAACTGCAGCAGTTCTTCCCGCAGGGGCTGAAAGTGGTCTATCCCTATGACACCACGCCTTTTGTGAAGATCTCCATTCACGAAGTGGTGAAGACCCTGTTTGAAGCAATCATTCTCGTCTTCCTGGTCATGTACCTGTTCCTGCAAAACCTGCGCGCGACCCTCATCCCAACTATCGCGGTGCCGGTCGTTCTGCTGGGTACCTTCGCGGTTCTGGCGGCATTCGGTTTCTCCATCAATACCCTGACGATGTTCGGCATGGTGCTGGCGATAGGTCTGCTGGTCGATGACGCTATCGTGGTCGTTGAGAACGTTGAACGCGTCATGGTCGAGGACAAACTGCCGCCGAAAGAGGCCACGCAGAAGTCTATGGAGCAGATCCAGGGTGCACTGGTCGGGATCGCCATGGTGCTCTCGGCGGTCTTTATTCCGATGGCCTTTTTTGGCGGCTCGACGGGGGCGATCTATCGTCAGTTCTCGCTGACTATCGTTTCCGCTATGGCGTTGTCCGTACTGGTTGCGCTAATCCTGACGCCCGCACTCTGCGCAACGTTGCTTAAGCCCCTATCCGGCGACGATCATGAGAAAAAAGGTGGTTTCTTCGGCTGGTTTAATGCGCTCTTCGATAAAAGCGTGGAGCACTACAGCAACAGCGTGAGCGGTATTTTGAGTAAGGCAGGGCGCTATCTGGCGGTGTACGTCATTATCGTCGGTGGGATGGCGGTGCTCTTCCTGCGCTTGCCTACCTCCTTCCTGCCCGAAGAGGATCAGGGGGTGTTTATGACGATGGTTCAACTCCCGGCGGGTGCAACCCAGACGCGTACTCAGCAGGTCCTCGATCAGGTTCAGGACTACTATCTGAACAACGAAAAGGCGAACGTGGAATCCGTCTTTACCGTAAACGGCTTTAGCTTTAGCGGCCAGGGCCAGAACGCCGGTATTGCCTTCTTCAGCCTGAAGCCCTGGGAGGAGCGACCGGGGTCGGAAAACGGCGTTGAAGCCATTGTGGGTCGCGCGACAAAAGCCTTCAGTCAGATTAAAGATGGCCTCGTGTTCCCTTTTAACCTGCCTGCCATTATTGAGCTGGGTACCGCCACGGGCTTCGATTTTGAGTTGATCGATCAGGCGAACCTGGGGCATAACCAGCTGACGCAGGCGCGTGATCAGCTGCTTAGCATGGTGAAAGAGCACCCTGACCTGCTGGTTCGCGTGCGACCTAACGGCCTTGAAGATACGCCTCAGTTCAAGCTGGATGTCGACCAGGAGAAAGCGCAGGCGCTGGGTGTGAGTCTTTCTGACGTCAACCAGACGATTTCGACGGCCTTAGGTGGCACCTATGTGAACGACTTTATCGATCGTGGGCGCGTGAAAAAGGTCTACGTACAGGCCGACGCAAAATTCCGTATGTTGCCGAGAGATATTAATAACCTTTACGTACGCAGCGCGAATGGGGAAATGGTCCCGTTCTCAGCCTTCAGCAACGCTCGCTGGGTGTATGGTTCACCTCGTCTGGAACGCTATAACGGGATGCCCTCTATGGAGGTACTGGGTGAATCAGCCCCGGGTAAAAGCACCGGTGAGGCCATGGCTATGATGGAAAGTCTCGCGGCAAAACTGCCTTCCGGTATCGGCTATGACTGGACGGGGATGTCTTATCAGGAGCGCCTCTCGGGTAACCAGGCGCCAGCACTGTACGCCATTTCACTGATCGTGGTGTTCCTGTGCCTGGCTGCGCTGTATGAAAGCTGGTCCATTCCGTTCTCCGTCATGCTGGTTGTGCCGCTGGGGGTCATTGGGGCTCTTCTCGCAGCGTCGCTGCGCGGGTTAAACAACGACGTCTATTTCCAGGTCGGTCTGCTGACGACGATTGGTTTATCGGCTAAAAACGCCATCCTGATCGTCGAATTTGCTAAAGACCTGATGGATAAAGAAGGCAAAGGCATTATTGAAGCCACGCTGGAAGCTTCCAGGATGCGCCTTCGACCGATCCTGATGACGTCCCTGGCCTTTATTCTTGGCGTCATGCCGCTGGTGATCAGCACCGGGGCCGGGAGCGGGGCGCAAAACGCCGTCGGTACGGGCGTTATGGGGGGAATGCTTTCCGCAACCCTTCTGGCGATTTTCTTCGTGCCTGTTTTCTTTGTGGTTGTTCGGCGACGGTTTACTCACCATAAAGGTTAATGTTTCCCTGAAAAGGCACCTCTGGTGCCTTTTTATTTTTAACATAAACAATGAATTAGGCTTTACATAAAGGCAGCATTAAAAATATGATGATTTGCATTAAGTAAAAACAGTCTCTTGCAACTCCATAATTCCTCCATTGATGCCTCCTTAAACCGACTTTTCTCCACGATTTTTACAAACTACATAATTTGAGATTATTCCTCGTGTAACGGGGACTTACCCCGGTGGTAAAATAACCTCCAGTTCGTTAATAGCCCTCCTGGCTTAATAGCGGATGAGAAATAATACTGAGGTAACATCATGAAAAGATTCATTTCCGTTGCACTTCTCGCTGCGCTGCTTGCTGGTTGCGCGCACGACTCTCCATGTGTACCGGTTTACGACGACCAGGGCCGACTGGTTCATACCAATACCTGTATGAAAGGCACCACCCAGGATAACTGGGAGACTGCGGGTGCTATCGCCGGCGGTGCTGCCGCAGTAGCGGGTCTGACGCTGGGTATTGTTGCCCTGACCAAGTAAAATCTGTTGAGAAAGCGCGGCTCTGGCCGCGCTTTTGCTTTTAATGAGTGCAGTATTTTCAAATAAGTAAAAAAATAGCCCCGTATTTATTCACGTAATTAATCTAAGCCTGAAGTCAGTCACAGCTTTTTTGCATACTCATTCAAATTACTTATTCTATCGTGATGATTTTCACACATTAATATTATTGAATACCCTGCCAATATTCACGCTAAAAACTATCTCTTCTTTTTCCAGACCCGACTCGCAACTTTTGCTCCAATTTGTGGCACAGGTTGTAATTTCGCACCGTTTCGGGGCGCTCGTTTTATTTAAGCCTGTCTACACTCAGCATTAAGCGTTCACTCGTCTCTTATTTTGTCGAACGCAAAACTGGCATTACGTTTGCTTTATAAACGTTGGCCAAAGCCACAGACAGGTAAAGCGTTTAAAAACGCCTCTATAACGATAAATTACGCCACACAGGATGCATTATGAAAAAGACTATGATAGCCAGCCTGGCCGCTGCAGGCATGTTGTTTGCCGTAGCCGGTCAAGCCCATGCGGGAACGACACTGGATGCCGTTAAAAAGAAAGGTTTTGTTCAATGTGGTATCAGTGACGGTTTGCCTGGCTTCTCTTATGCCGATGCGAACGGCAAATTTACCGGTATTGATGTGGACGTCTGCCGTGGCGTTGCAGCCGCCGTTTTTGGCGATGACAGCAAAGTGAAATACACCCCGCTGACGGCGAAAGAACGCTTTACGGCGCTGCAGTCCGGCGAGGTCGACATGCTCTCCCGTAACACCACCTGGACCTCCTCCCGTGATGCAGGCATGGGGATGTCATTTACGGGCGTAACCTATTATGACGGCATCGGCTTCCTGACCCACAATAAAGCCGGCCTGAAAAGCGCTAAGGAACTGGATGGCGCCACCGTTTGTATCCAGGCGGGCACCGATACCGAGCTGAACGTGGCGGATTATTTCAAAGCAAACAACATGAAATACACCCCGGTTACATTCGACCGCTCGGATGAATCGGCCAAAGCGCTGGAATCCGGCCGTTGCGACACGCTGGCCTCTGACCAGTCACAGCTGTATGCCTTACGCATTAAGCTGAGCAATCCGGCAGAGTGGATTGTTCTGCCTGAAGTCATTTCCAAAGAGCCTCTCGGACCGGTCGTTCGTCGTGGCGATGAAGACTGGTTCTCCATTGTTCGCTGGACGCTCTTTGCCATGCTGAACGCAGAAGAGATGGGCATCAACTCGAAAAACGTTGATGAGAAAGCCGCTAAGCCATCCAACCCGGATATGGCACACCTGCTCGGTACAGAAGGTGATTTCGGCAAGGACCTGAAGCTGGATAACAAGTGGGCCTACAACATCATTAAACAGGTGGGCAACTACTCTGAGATCTTTGAGCGCAACGTGGGATCGGAAAGCCCGCTGAAGATCAAGCGCGGCCAGAACAATCTCTGGAACAACGGCGGTATTCAGTACGCGCCACCTGTACGTTAAGTCATAGCTGTAACGGGCACTGCTCCGGCAGTGCCCACTCCAGAGTCATGGTTACTGAGGTTTCTTTATGTCCCATCGCCGCTCAGCCGTAAAAGGATCGCTATCCTTTTCTCATCCCGCGGTCCGCGCCTGGTTATTCCAGATTATTGCTATTGTTGCGGTTGTTCTCATCGCCGTGTATCTGATCCATAACACCATCACCAACCTGAATAACCGCGGCATTACCTCCGGTTTTGCGTTTTTAGATCGCAGCGCGGGGTTTGGTATTGTTCAGCACCTTATTGATTACCAGGAAGGTGACACGTACGGACGCGTGTTTGTGGTCGGTTTACTGAATACGCTGTTGGTATCGGCGCTTTGTATCGTCTTCGCGTCGATACTGGGCTTCTTTATTGGCCTGGCGCGTCTTTCTGAAAACTGGCTCCTGCGGAAACTGTCGACCGTTTATATCGAGACGTTCCGCAATATCCCCCCGCTCCTGCAGATCTTCTTCTGGTATTTCGCCGTACTGCGTAACCTTCCCGGTCCCCGCCAGGCCGTCGACGCGTTTGAGCTGTTTTTCCTGAGTAACCGTGGATTGTCCATTCCTTCTCCTCAGCCGGGTGAAGGGCTGTACGCTTTTATCGGCGCGATTGTGATAGCGCTTGCGCTCTCTGCGGGGGTATTCCGTTTTAACCGCAAGCATCAGATCAAAACCGGTCAGCTTCGTAGAACCTGGCCCACGGCAGCTGTCCTGATCGTTAGCCTGCCGCTAATTGCACACTGGCTGTTTGGGGCCGCTTTGCACTGGGATATTCCACATCTGCGGGGCTTTAACTTTCAGGGCGGGATGGTATTAATTCCCGAGCTGGCGGCCCTGACGCTGGCGCTGTCGATTTATACGTCCGCGTTTATCGCAGAAATTATCCGTGCAGGGATCCAGGCCGTACCTTATGGACAGCACGAGGCGGCGCGCTCGCTGGGATTACCCCATACCGTGACGCTTCGCCAGGTCATTATTCCGCAGGCTTTACGGGTCATCATTCCCCCCCTGACCAGCCAGTATCTCAATATTGTCAAAAACTCGTCTCTGGCCGCTGCCATTGGTTACCCGGATATGGTGTCACTCTTCGCCGGAACCGTGCTTAACCAGACCGGACAAGCCATTGAAACCATCGCCATCACCATGTCTGTCTATCTCATCATCAGCCTGGTAATTTCACTGCTGATGAACCTCTATAACCGTCGTATAGCACTGGTCGAGCGCTAAGGATCTATGATGACAAAAGCGATACTGTCGCACTCCTCGCGCCCTGCCAACTCGACAGGTGGACGTTTCATTCTCTGGGCGCGCAAGAATCTGTTCTCCAGCTGGAGTAACAGCCTGCTGACGATTGTCTGCCTGTGGCTCATGTGGGAGTTGATTCCTCCCCTGCTGAATTGGGCGTTTTTACAGGCCAACTGGGTCGGTTCAACCCGGGCAGACTGTACAAAAGCCGGCGCCTGCTGGGTGTTTATCCATGAACGCTTCGGTCAGTTCATGTATGGGTTGTATCCCCATGAACAGCGCTGGCGGATTAATCTGGCGCTGGTTATCGGTCTGCTCTCTGTCGCAGTCATGTTCTGGAAAAAACTGCCTCACCGTGGACGCTATATTGCCGTCTGGGCGGTGGTTTATCCGATTATTGTCTGGGTGCTGCTGTATGGCGGTTTTCTGGGGCTGGAACGCGTTGAAACACGCCAGTGGGGCGGGCTGACGCTGACGTTGATTATCGCATCAGTGGGGATAGCCGGTGCTCTGCCGTGGGGGATTCTACTTGCTCTGGGACGGCGTTCAAAAATGCCGATCGTCCGCGTGCTCTCCGTTATCTTTATTGAGTTCTGGCGCGGCGTACCGCTTATCACCGTCCTGTTTATGTCGTCGGTCATGCTGCCGCTGTTTATGGCAGAGGGAACAACCATCGACAAGCTGATCCGTGCCCTGGTGGGGGTGATTCTCTTCCAGTCCGCCTATGTCGCTGAAGTTGTGCGAGGTGGTCTGCAAGCGTTACCTAAAGGTCAGTACGAAGCGGCGGAATCACTGGCTCTCGGTTACTGGAAAACGCAGGGACTGGTCATTCTTCCACAAGCACTCAAGCTGGTCATTCCGGGTCTGGTCAACACGATCATTGCCCTCTTCAAGGATACCAGCCTGGTGATCATTATCGGATTGTTCGATCTCTTTAGCAGCGTGCAACAGGCAACCGTTGACCCTGTCTGGCTGGGTATGTCCACCGAAGGATATGTCTTTGCTGCCCTGATCTACTGGATCTTTTGTTTTAGCATGTCGCGCTACAGCCAGCATCTGGAAAAGCGCTTTAACACCGGGCGTACACCGCACTGAGGAAATTATGAGCCAAATAACTATGACACCCGCCGACGCGATGATTACGCTGGAAAATGTGAATAAATGGTACGGACAATTTCATGTCCTGAGGGACATTAATCTTAAGGTAAAGCAGGGAGAACGCATCGTCCTTTGCGGCCCTTCGGGCTCCGGAAAATCCACAACCATTCGCTGTATTAATCATCTTGAAGAACATCAGCAAGGACGCATTGTAGTTGATGGTATCGAGCTGAATGAAGATATCCGCAATATCGAACGCGTACGTCAGGAAGTAGGAATGGTATTTCAACACTTTAATCTGTTTCCGCACCTGACCGTTCTGCAGAACTGTACGCTTGCGCCGATTTGGGTACGAAAGATGCCGAAAAAGGAAGCGGAGGCATTGGCAATGCACTACCTGGAGCGTGTACGTATCGCAGAGCATGCCAATAAATTCCCTGGCCAGATATCGGGTGGCCAACAGCAGCGTGTGGCTATCGCCCGTTCGCTGTGTATGAAACCGAAAATTATGCTGTTTGATGAACCGACATCTGCCCTCGATCCGGAAATGGTGAAAGAGGTTCTGGACACCATGATTGGGCTGGCTCAATCCGGCATGACCATGTTGTGTGTGACGCATGAGATGGGGTTTGCGCGAACCGTGGCCGACCGGGTGATCTTTATGGACCGCGGGGAGATTGTTGAGCAAGCTCCGCCGGATGAGTTCTTTGCGCATCCGAAGTCAGAACGTACGCGAGCATTCCTGTCGCAGGTGATTCATTAGTTGTTTGCTCTGCCGGGTGGCGGCTTCGCCTTACCCGGCCTACCGTTTTTTCGGCGCATAAACGCAAAAAGGCCATCCTTTCGGATGGCCTCTTCACTTATTTGATGTCTGGCAGTTCCCTACTCTCACATGGGGAGACCCCACACTACCATCGGCGC
>NZ_JUMS01000097.1:0-18389 GCF_001059415.1 Enterobacter sp. 940_PEND | reverse complement strand
ATGACTACCGCTGTATCCTCACTCTGCCGTAAAAATCCCCATGCTCCATGTGACGAGCAAATGCCCTACTGGGTCGAATTTCAACTGGTTGATGAGCAGGGCGATGCTGTAGCGTATATGCCATGGACTGTTGAAAGTGCTCATCCTGTTTCCGGGCCGGTGGAGGGATTCACTTATTCTGGTCAGAGCGATGCTGACGGGCTAATCAGGGTCGACATGCCGCACGGTCTGGAGCTGAGGCTGACGTTTGATGGCAATCAGCTGGCTACGGAAATGGAAAAACGTGCTTTACGCGTTAGTCGCGATGCGGAAAATGATTCTATTGTTCGCCCTGAAGCTGAAGAGAAAGGTATATTTGGCATTATACTGTTATCGGTGAACTTTGTCAGAGTGCACCAGACCTGGAATTAAGACCCGGGGAAATGTTACCTGCATACCACTTTCCTGCAAATACAGCATTTAAAGGATTTAAATTCCGAACGGATGAGCTTGAAAAGCGTCATGTAATAGAAATATGCCCTTTCAGAGCATGGGAGCTTGTTCTGCATCATCAAAAGGACTATTCCATTGCGAATGGAATTAACCTTGGGGCAGCAGCAATGCTTGCCTATGCAGATGACAGTACTCTGGATACGGTGTCAATTACGCGCTTTTTTATTAACCAGTGCCAGGATCTATCCCGCTTACCTCAGCTTTATAAAGACGGTTCAGCATGGAATATGTTAGTACAGGATGTTCCCTATAGTAAGCGGTATTATCCCCCGGTTTTTATAGATACCTCGCGCGATACTTCTCCTAAGGTAGATGAGAAGGGCACACTTGGAACAGTAAAGACACAGGATGATACTGCTACAACAAAAGCAGACGGTGATACACAGCTTTATTATGTTTATAACGAGGATAAGTTGATTGTTGCCGGGCGTGGAACGGCCAGCTTGTTTGATGTAGGAACGGATCTTGCGTTTAGGCCGGTAAAATCAAAATTATGCGATATAGATAAAACGCAATGCACTCCGTTACTACCTGCTGGGAAAGTGCATACTGGGTTCTGGAGTGGATATAACAGAGTTGAAAAAAAATTTAGTAAAGAAGTTTCAAAATTTGAACAATGAGCAGGTGATCGTGAGCTATTTATTTGTGGTCATAGCTTAGGGGGCGCGCTGGCATTAATTCATTCGGTAAAGTTAAAGAATGTTAATCCAGTTCTTCATACCTATGGAATGCCACGAACTTTTACACGTGATGCAGTGATGCAATTGTTGGAGATTACCCATTACCGTCATGTGAATGATAATGATCCTATTCCAGCCGTACCAGCAGAAGCCAACCTTGATAACGAGTTATATAAATTATGGGGATGGTTTGGTGGAACACTGGGCTTTTTCTGGTCATTGGGTGAGCTTCTCGCTTACCAGATGGTTGCCTGGGGAGACTGCTTCTGGCACCACGGCAATACGGTTGCCTTTCTCACAGCCACACAGAGCCGGGAATGGAATGAGTGTAAGAGGGCTCTCCCAACTCCTGCAGGGTGTATTACCATCAGAAATCCACTTCCAATAAAGGCTAAGCTTTATCTGGTGCCCGCTCTGGCGGAACAAGAGATGCAACAGGCCGGGAAGAAACAGAAAGATTTTAAAGCGTCATTGACGCAATCGGATTTAAATGATTTCTTCCCTAAAGGCAGCAACCCAGACAGGGGGGTTAATATAAATATTTTTGAACACTTTATGACGTCCTATATGCCTTATATGTATAACAAGGTGTTAGAGTTGATTGATAACGCCGGTATAGTAGAAAAGTGCACGTTTACTGAGCATATGTATAATGTTGATTCATTTAGGGAGCAGATGGCAGAAAATAAAAATGATATACCGACTGATGAATTATCCAGAAATGAAATGTTTCTTAATGTCGAAGGTTTGCTGGGAGTGTCGCTGACTCCAACATTATCTATGCCGTCTGGCAATGATACGCTTTTGCGGTTTGCTCAATATGGAGAAGAGGTAATGGAAAATGTATAACCAATCAAAAATGACTCTGCTTTCCCTGGTGTTGTTTTCCTCTGCAGGATGCAGTGTTAGCCAAGCCGTTAACAAGACGTTATCTCCACCGGCGGATACAAAATGGGTTAATTTTGAAGTAAAAAAACCTTCTCAGTACACGAAACCGATTCCACTTGAGGTCATATACATCTCGCATGAATGCATGAAAAAAAGAATTAGTGGGTTTGATGGCTCAGTTATCACAGAGCCAAGCTATAACGTTATCGAGATCCCCATGCAGCAAGAGAGCGGGTATATCTGGAAAGCAAAAGTTGCTATGACTGGTGGTGGTTCATGTAAATGGACGTTGAGTGCGGTCAATTTAGGTATCGAGTATATAGACGCGACAAATCTTGGTAAAGATCTTGTTCCTTGTACGGCGGTGGGGTGGTCGCTCGCTTTTGATAATGATGCCTCCAGAAACGGGCAGTATACTGCAACTTTTGGTGATTTAAATTTATCTCCAAAATATTATCTATATATAATAGAGTGGAAATTAATTCGTAATAGGAATGACTTAACTCTTTTAGGCCGACATGACTTTATTTTAAGTCAGGTTACTAATTTAAATAATATAAAATTTGAGTCGTTATTGGATGAAAGTAAAATAATTAGATATATTGAACCTGAAAAAAAGATCAAAGGTGTTCACGCTAAAATAATATATCCAGATGGTAGTGTTATATCCGATGGCACTGTGTTTCCTGATTTTGATACGATTGATAAAATGAATGTTAAAAAGTAAAAATGATAGCGTTTTTTTGCTAAACGTATCAGGCTAATTAATTGTTATAATTACAGGCCTGTAACGCGTTTTTATGATTTGTTTGATATAGAGCAGAGGTAATGAAAAATGTCTAATCAATCAAAAATTATTCTGCTTTCCTTGGTGTTTTTTTTCTGTGGAGGGTTGCAGCATAAGTAGAACTGTTAACAAAACGTTATCCCCGCCGGCAAATACAAAATGGGTCAATGTTGAAGTAAAAAATCCGTCTCAGTATACAAAACCCTTCCCGCTGCAAGTTAAATAATAAATTGTTAGGGTTAGTTTATGAAAAAGGGTTTAGCGATGGAAAGACCTTCACTGAACATGCCGAGAAAGTAGCATCCTTTAATTTACAAATGGACCACTATTCAGGTGAAATCCCTAAGAATGAATTTGACAGAAATAAAAAGTTTCTTTCGCTCGAGGGTTTGCTAAAAAATTCGCTTAGCTCAACCATCTCTGCCGCATCTGGTTCCGATGCTCTTAAAAGATTTGGCCATTATGGTGAAGAGGACATAGAAAATGTATAAGAGATTAAATTCATTCGTCTTGATCCAGTTTGTTTTATTGCTGAATGGATGCGCTCAGGCGACTGACAGAACATTATCACCACCATCGAATTCTGATTGGGTTAATATTGAGATAAAAAATCCATCTACGTATACAAAGCCTTTTCCTCTAGAAGTGCTGTACACATCAACGGCGTGTAAACGCGAGTTGATGAGTATGCGGGATGGCAAATATTATGAGAAGGTGGGGTATAACTCAGTGAAAATCCCACTTCAGAATCAACATGATTCAGATATTTGGATCGCAAAAATAGCAAAAGATGGTGGTGGAAAATGTAACTGGAAACTGAGTGAATTCAATCTAGGTATTGAATACGTTGACGCTACTCACCTTGGTAAGGGGCTAGTGCCAGGAACCGAGGTTGGCGCGACAATTGCGTTTGATGACAATGCAACAAAAAGTGGTCGGTTTGATATATTTAAAGGTTCGGAACTTATTTTGTCTCCTGCGTATTACCCTTTAATAGATAGTAATAAAGATATCAGTACGGATGACATCTTAAATTTATTTGGGAGAGTTAATTTTGTACAAAAGAAGATAGTATCTTCTGCCAAAAATCTTCATATAAAGTTTGAGCCAACTCTTGATGAGTCTAAAGTAGTCAGGATGATTGCTCCAATAGAACAAAAAATTGGGGTGTACTATAAAATTATCTACCCTGATGGCACGATTGTGTCTGATGGAACAACTCACCCTTATGTAAACAGATTAAAGGATTAATTTGTGGGTAAATTTATAAATAAGTTATTCCTCTGCACGCTAATGTGCTTTATTGTTAGTTGTGTCAGTGCAGATAATCTAACATTATCGCCACCATCCTAAATTCATGATTTTAATATGATCAATGCACGGTAACTGCTAAATAAATATAGGTGTTAATTATGTACAATGGCATCGTATTGATCGGTGACAAAACTTCTCATGGCGGAAAAGTGATCTCCGCCTCTTCCAATATTACTGTCGACGGGAAAAAAGCCGCGTTAGTGGGTGATATGGTCAACTGCCCGGTAGATGGGCATGGAACGAATCCTATCGTGGAAGGATCACCGCACCGGACATTTAACGGTTGCGCTGTTGTCGTCGATGGCTGTAAATGTCAGTGCGGTTGCACTGTAATTTCAAGTGCTCAGAACAGCACGGTAGGATAAGCAATGGGCTGGGAAAGGACGAAAGCAACAACGATGGAGTTGCCTCCTGAACCATCTTTTACGGGATGGCTGTTGGCTGGTGGTGTTGCCGCGGTTGTGGGTATTTTGCTGTTTATTCTGCATGCGTCAGGCATGGTTAAGGCACTGGCTGCATTCAATATCTGGTGGCTGGCATCCAGCCCGGTTCTTGGCTGGTTTTTCCTGTTTTGTTTACGGGGGTGGCTGTGGGGCAGAACCGTCAATGAACATCAGTTTTTGCAAAAGGAAGCTGAATATGGACAGCAACAGTGGGAGGCCTGGGCTGGACGCTATCTGGCCGTACTTGAAAGTAGCATACTGCTACCTTCCGGAGTGACCTCTGACGCCATTGCTAAATCAGATGCTGCAGATGCTCCGCAATTTCTTTCACTGACCTGCCATTTTGATGCGAAATCGACGACGTCCACCTCCTTGCTCGAAATGGGACTGGCCGGTGTACAAGAGGCGATATCAATGTTGCCTGCGACAGTACCATTCAACGTCACCATTGTGAGCGACATGATTTCGTCAGACTTCGAGACCCGGTTTCGCAAATCATGGGGGAAAATTTATCCTGGGCGTGAGCTAACAGGTTCGATCTCATGTTGTGAAGCCCTTTCTTTTGACTGGCTCGAGGAGCGCCTTAAAAATCCCGTTTTCGATATTGATTTGATCCTGATATTGCAGAGTCAGGGTGCTGAACAGTATTCCGATGCACTCGCAGCGATGGTACTTACCAGCGATGATATTGCTGAAAAATACCAGCTTTCACACTCCGCCCGCATATTGCGACCGATGCCGCAGGACATGACAAATTTCAGGGCTGATATGGGGTTGTTCCTCGAAACACAAACGATCGCCTGTCAGACGTCAAACGTGTTCTGTGATTACGGGCACTGGAATGACGGGTTTGCTGATCTAATGACCGCGTCTCAATCACATCTGACACCGTGGGTGCCCCAGGAAATTGATGTAATGGAAAAATATAACGGAATTCCAGGGGGCGGGAGTGCGTGGTTTCTAGCCACATTACTGGCCGACATCGTGTCCGTTAGCAACAAACCTGTTTTAGGGCTGTTTACCTCAGGTGCTGATCGTTTTGTCAGTACTGTTACCTCAGGGAGTGAAAATAATGATGCCGGGTAGTACATGGAGCAGGGGAGGGCTTGCCGGCATAATAGCCTGCATCTCAGCGATTATAGTGGCCTTGATCCTTCATTTCGGCCCATCGCATGGCCTTGATACCCGACTGAAGCAAGTGCTTGCATTTTTTGCCGTATGGATAGTCTTGCTGATTGTTTTCTATACACCGTTTATGTTCCGGCTTATGAAGGAAAAGTATCATCGCTGGCGAGAGCAGAAGAACAATGCGCTGCCTTCTGATGAATCAAGAGTTGCCCGGACTCCGCCACGCAATGTCACCGTTGATACTATCCGTGACGCCATGCGTAACCTCTACGGTCGGCGCTGGGGACGTAAAACACGCATTCTGCTGGTCACTGGGACCATATCTGAGGTGGAGCAGTTGACTCCGGGTCTTACGGGCCAGCTCTGGCAGGAAGACCGCGGCACACTGTTGCTGTGGGGAGGTGACCTCAATACCCCAGCCGACAGTGCCTGGCTGACCGCGCTGCGTAAGCTGCGTCGCCGTCCGGTGGACGGCCTGGTGTGGGTCACTTCGGCCTTTGACCAGCTCTCTGCACCAGGGCTGGAGCCGCCATTGCCGGTGCCGTCTGAAAGCACCATGGATGCCCTGTCTCACGCCATCAGCGTGCGTATGGAAACGCTTGGCTGGAAACTCCCGCTGTATGTCTGGTCCCTGCACCCGCGCGCCGGTCAGCCGGAGGGGTGCATTACGCAGGCGACTGGCTGCCTGTTACCTGTCGGGTGTCGCACCGAAGGGCTGGCAGAACAACTCTCTGCCCTGACGCTGGATTTGATCTCGCAGGGTCTGCAGCAGACCTGCGGCGAGGTGAAACATCACTTCCTGCTGACGCTTGCCGACCAGCTTATTCGTGAGCCACAAAGCGTGACGGCTCCGCTGTCGGTGATGCTCAATCCGTACCGCCCACTGCCGCTGGCCGGCGTGGTGTTTAGTCAGCCCTCTGCCGGTGCTGAACGTGCCGTGACGCACCACTGGGGCATGGATAAGCGCTGGGATATTCTGCCTGAATCCGACCGGACGCTTCCTGCCGGGCTGCGTCCGCGCAAACCGGGTATTCCATGGTGCAAAGTGTTTGCGTCAGTTGTCGCCCTGGCGATGGTGGGCTGGGCTGCATGGATGAGCATCGCGTATGTCACCAACCGCAGTCAGATTGACGGCGCGAATGCCCAGGCAGCACTTGCCGCCCGACAGAACCAGCCGCTGGAGCAGCGCCTGCACGCGCTTTCTGAACTCCAGAAAACGCTGGCCCGTCTGCAGTACCGTGCTGAGCACGGCGTGCCATGGTATGAGCAGGCCGGGCTGAGTCAGAATAATGTCCTGCTGACCGCACTTTGGCCTCGTTACCGCGACAGCGCACTGCCATTGTTGCGGGATGCGGCCGCAGACCACCTGCAGAAGCAGATCAGTGCGTTTAACGCGCTGCCGCCGGGCAGCCCGCTGCGTGAGCAGATGGCAAAAGCTACCTCTGACCAGCTCAAACTCTACCTGATGCTTACCCGTCCGGAACATATGGATGCGGCCTGGTTCAGCTCGGTGCTGCTGCACGACTGGCCAAAACGTGATGGTGTGAAAGACGGTGTCTGGCAGGGCGTGGCGCCGTCACTGCTGTCGTTCTATGGCGCACAGCTGGTTGCGCATCCAGAGTGGAAGCTCCGTGCTGATGAAAGCATGGTCAGCCAGGCGCGTTCCCTGTTGGTTCGTCTGATGGGCGTACGTAACAGTGAATCGACCCTGTACCAGAAGATGCTCTCCCTGGTGGCACATCTGTATGTGGATATGCGTCTGGAGGACATGACCGGGGATACCGATGCATCCCGTTTGTTCAGCACCACGGAAGTCGTGCCCGGCATGTTCACCCGCCAGGCCTGGGAGCAGGCCGTGCAACCTGCTATAGAAAAGGTGGTGAAGGCACGCCGGGACGAGCTCGACTGGGTGCTGACTGACAGCAGGCGTCAGGTGAATAAACAGGACGAGACCTTGCCGGAAGCGCTGAAAAAACGCCTGACGGAACGCTACTTCGCTGACTTTGGCGGGGCCTGGCTGGAGTTTCTTAACAGCCTGCGGCTTCGCCGGGCCATGACGCTGTCGGATTCGATTGACCAACTGACCCTGATGGCCGACGTGCGCCAGTCACCTCTGGTGGCGCTGATGAACACCCTGAATGTGCAGGGCCGCACCGCTCAGACCGGGGAAGCGATTTCAGACTCGCTGGTGAAATCGGCCAAAAACCTGCTCGGGGGTGATAACAAAGATGCCATTGACCAGAGTGCCGGGGTTCATGGCCCGCTGGATGCGACCTTTGGTCCGGTGCTGGCGCTGATGGACAAGAACCGCACGGGTGCACAGGAGTTGAGTCTGCAGTCGTTCCTGACCCGCGTAACCCAGGTGCGTCTGCGCCTGCAGCAGGTGACCAATGCTGCTGACCCGCAGGCCATGACCCAGACCATTGCCCAGACCGTATTCCAGGGCAAGGCCGTTGATCTGACCGAAACCCGCGACTACGGCAGCCTGATTGCTGCAGGGCTCGGGCAGGAGTGGAGCGGCTTTGGGCGCACGGTGTTTGTGAATCCGATGGAGCAGGCCTGGCAGCAGGTGCTGACCCCGGCGGCCGACAGCCTTAATGCCCAGTGGCAGCAGGCGGTGGTCGCTGAGTGGAACAGTGCTTTTGGTGGCCGCTATCCTTTCAGTAATTCCAGCAGTGATGTCTCCCTGCCGCTGCTCGCCAAATACCTCAACGCAGATTCCGGGCGTATCGCCCAGTTCCTGCAGACCCGCCTCAAAGGCGTGCTGCACAAAGAGGGCAATCACTGGGTACCGGACAGCATCAACTCGCAGGGCCTGGTGTTTAATCCTGCCTTCCTCAATGCTATCAACACCCTGAGTCATATCTCGGATGTGGCCTTCACCGAAGGCAACGCTGGCATGAACTTCGAACTGCGTCCGGGCACTGCCGATGGCGTAATGCAGACCGACATGATTATCGACAGCCAGAAGCTGACCTATGTGAACCAGCTGCCGGCGTGGAAGCGCTTCACCTGGCCTGCAGATACTGAGGCTCCGGGTGCGAACCTGAGCTGGATTAGCACACAGGCCGGAACCCGTCAGTACACCGATATCCCAGGTGCCTGGGGCTGGATCCGCCTGCTCGATAAAGCCGCGGTCAGTGCTTACCCGGGTGTCAGCAGCAGCTTCAGCCTGAGCTGGAAGGCACAGGACGGTCGCACGCTTAATTACACCCTGCGAACCGAAGCAGGCGAAGGCCCGCTGGCTCTGCTGAAGCTGCGTAACTTCCGTCTGCCGGAAACCATCTTCAGCACCACCGGTATCGCACCCTCAGACCTAGCTACAGATGCGGCCAGTGATAATGGGGAGGCGTACTGATGAGCACGCTCAATACCTTACTCAGCGCCTGCCAGACAGAGCAGGCGCCCTTGCTTGCCGCCACCCGTGAGCGTGTGGCGCAGTGGGACAGCTGGCTGCAGCCGCTGTCCGAGCAATCGTTCGCTGGCGAAGACCCGGGCTATGACGATGACTTCCAGCAGATTCGCGAGGAAATTAATAAGCTCTCTGGTGCTAACACCGAGCTTATTTGCCTGCATGCAGAAAAGATTTTAACCACCGTTGCGAAAGATATCCGTGTGGCCACCTGGTACTGCTGGGCGAAGCTACACCGGGAAGGCGAGCAGGGGCTGGCCGAAGGACTTGAACTACTGGCCGGTCTGCTGGAGCGCTTTGGGTCACAGTTGCACCCGCAGCGTGACCGCAGCCGAAAGGCGGCGCTGGAATGGCTGGCAGGATCGCGCATGACCGACTCACTTTCCCTGTACCCGGAAGTGGTCAGAGAAGAGGCGATGCGTACCACCGGAGCGCTGCTGCTGATAGCCGGGCTTACCGAAAACGATCCGGATGAAACCCGTCCTGAACTCAATACGCTGTATGGTGCTCTTGAAAGCCGTTTGCAGAAAGCGGGCGGCGTGGATGCGGTGGTACCGCAGAACGCCAGTACCAGCGAAACCCCTTTGGTTGTCAGTCAAAGCGATGTCCCGGCGATCGGGCGGATCACCTCCGGTCAGGATTTACTGGCTCAGGCCCGCACCCTCACCGAATATCTGCGCGAACAACCGGACGGCTGGCTGTCAGCACACCATCTGATGAAAAGCCTGCGCCACGATACCTTGCGGGCCATTCCTGCCCCGGATGCGCAGGGGCGCACACGCATTGAGCCGCCAAGGGCGGATCAGCGCGCGTTACTCAAACGCCTCTACCTGCAGCAGAACTGGGCTGAAATGCTGGAAACGGCCGACAGCACCTTTTCCCGCGGAGCCAATCACCTGTGGCTGGATTTGCAGTGGTACATCCACCAGGCGTTGACGAAATCAGGTCAGGACACCCTGGCTGACATTATTGCTGCCGATCTGAAAGGGCTGCTGACCCGTCTGGCCGGGCTGGAGACGCTTGCGTTCAGTGACGGTACCCCCTTTGCGGATGAAGTGACGCTGAACTGGATCCAGCAGAGCGTGCTTGATACCACTGGCGGGTGGGACAACGATACGCCATCAGCCCCGGCCACCGCCGGTAACGACGACATTCTGGCGCTGGAGCCGGAAGCCGTGGCGCTGGCCGACAGTGAAGGCCCGGATGCCGCTCTGGGGTGGTTGCAGACCCGGCCGGGCATGACCACCGATCGTCAGAAGTGGCTGTTGCGTCTGCTGATGGGGCGCATTGCTGAGCAGTACGGTAAAAATGACCTGGCGGTACACCTGTTTGCAGAACTGGGTGAACGTGCAAGAGAAGTGACCCTCAGTGACTGGGAGCCTGAGCTGATGTTTGAGGTGCAGGCCCGCCATCTGAAACTCCTGCGCCTGAAAGCCGGTCGCAGCGAGGCTGAAAAGGCCCGCCTTACACCGGTAATGGACCAGTTACTTGCCGGACTGATCGCCGTCGATCCCGCCCGTGCCGCCGTGCTTTGCGGTTAAATCCACAGGAACAGAAATAAATGGAAGATTTGACCCTGCGTTATTACGACGCAGAAATGCGGTACCTGCGTGAAGCCGCGAAAGAGTTCGCTCAAACCCATCCCGATCGCGCAGCAATGCTCGACCTTGATAAGGCCGGCACACCCGATCCGTATGTCGAACGCCTTTTTGAAGGCTTTGCTTTCTCGATGGGGCAGCTGCGGGAGAAGATTGACGACGATCTGCCGGAACTTACCGAAGGTCTGGTCAGTATGCTCTGGCCTCACTACCTGCGTACCATTCCGTCACTCTCGGTGGTTGCGTTCACGCCTGTGCTTCAGGCCGTGAAGATGGCAGAAGTCATGCCCGCGGGTCTGGAAGTATACACCCGCCCGGTAGGGCCGAAGAACACGGTCTGCCGCTACCGCACCACCCGCGATGTGATGCTCAATCCGCTAAATATCTCAGGGGTAACAATGACCACTGAGCCTGACGGGCGTTCGCTGCTGCGGATGCGTTTTGCCTGTAGCACACAGGCGGACTGGTCCCATGCGGACCTCAGCCACCTGAGCCTCTATCTCGGCGCAGATGCGCCAGTCAGCAGCCAGCTACACCTGATGCTGACCAGGCGGCAAGCCGCCTTGTATATGCGTCTGCCCGGGCAGACTGACCGTATTCGCCTGGACGGGTACTTTTCGCCGGGAGGATTTGCGGAGGAAGATGGGCTGTGGCCGAAGGGGGATACTGCCTTCAGCGGCTACCAACTGCTACTGGAGTACTTTACTTTCCGCGACAAGTTTATGTTCGTCCACCTCAACGGTCTGGACGGGATTACGCCGCCTGCGGGAGCAGAGTACTTCGACATCGAAGTCGTGTTCAGTACGCTGTGGCCATCAGACCTACCGGTCACCAATGACGCGGTTCGTCTGCACTGTGTGCCGGTGATTAACCTGTTCACACTGGAGGCTGACCCGCTCACCATTACCGGGCTTGAGAGTGAGTACCTGCTGCGCCCCAAACGGCTGCAGGACGGACACACCGAGATTTATTCGGTGGATTCGGTGACAGGCTCAAACCGGACCAGTGACGCAGAGTATGTGCCGTTCAGCAGCTTCAGGCACAAGGGCGGGATGATGCGCCGTCATGCCCCCCCCCGTTACTACCACACCCGCGTGAAGCGCAGCGTGACCGGGCTGCATGACACCTTGCTTATCCTTGGGGGGCACCAGTGGGAGGAGGACCGCCTGTTTGAGCGTGAAGCCGTATCGCTGCAAATCACCGGCACCAACGGCCAGCTGCCGCGCCGTGCACTACAGAGTACGCTGCTTGACCGCTGTGAGCAGGTGGTCAGTACACAACTTTCAGTACGCAATCTCTGCAAACCGACGCTGCCAGTCTATCCGCCTTCCGAAGACCGTTTTCACTGGCGGGTTCTGAGCCACCTGGGATCCGGTTTCCTGAACATGATGAGCACCGCCGAAGTGCTGCGCGGCACGCTGGCACTCTATAACTGGCAGGAAGATGAACTGAACACCCGCCGTCTGGAGGCGATTCAGCATGTGGAGCACCACCGCCTGCAGCGTTTTGAGCAGGGCTACCTGCTGCGGGGGCTGGATATCGAAGTAACCCTCGACAGCAACGGTTTCACCGGTGAGGGTGACATTCACCTGTTCGGTGAAATGCTCAACCGATTCTTTGCGTTGTATGCCGATATGAACCAGTTCAATCAGCTCACCCTCATTGTTCAGCCAGAAGGAAAATGCATCCGGTGGAAAGAGAATCACAGTCCGCGTCTGCCCAGCTGATAGCGCAACTGGGGGACCGGCTGCCATATATCAACTTTTACCGCTTCTGCCAGCTGCTGGAGCAGAGCCAGCCGGACAAACCGGTTACGGGCAGTACCTGGCAGGTACGTCATGAACCGGTACGTTTTCGGCCACACCCAGGAATGGGCTTTCCGGCATCTGAAGTCAAAGGGATTGAGCCGTCTGAGCATTCGCATCTGCCGCCGACGGTACGCATCACCTTTATGGGGCTCTACGGCGTGGAGTCCCCTCTGCCGACGCACTATATCGATGACATTACCCAGCGGCGGGAAGGGTATGAGGCCACCGCGGATTTCCTCGATATTTTCAACCACCGGTTGATTGCTCAGTACTATCGCATATGGCGTAAATACTCGTACCCGGCGACCTTTGAAGAGGGTGGGAAGGACAAAACCTCGCAGTACCTGCTGGGACTGGCCGGGCTCGGGATTAACGGCTGCACGGACAGTATCGCGACCCCGGCTTCGCGCTTTCTGGCACTGCTGCCGGTCATGTTACTGCCGGGGCGTACCGCAGAAGGCATGGCCTCGCTGGTGCGCCTGCTGGCACCCAACACGCAGGCGAAAATCTGGCACCATGACAAACGCCGCGTGCCTCTGAAGAAACCTTTGATCATGAGCGTCAGCCAGCCAGTCACCCTGACAAACCGTCCGGTGATGGGTAACTATGCCACCGACGTAAACAGCCAGGTACTGATGCGCCTGACAACCACTGACTCAACTGAAGTGCTGAGCTGGTTACCGGGCGGGGAGCTCCACACGGACCTGATGACGCTGCTGCATGTCTATCTTGGCTCCCGCCTCGATGTACGCCTGCAGCTGTGTGTCGACCGTAGCCTGCTGCCGGACGCGACAATGAGCAGTAAACCCAACGCTGGCGCAGTGCAACTGGGCCGCACCGCAGTGATGCGGCCGCTGAATGCAGCGAACACCGTCACGCACTCCAAAACCATAACCATCAATCTTGGCCGCTATGAGCGGGTACAGGAAAATATTCACCGCAGGGAGACCGATGAAGATGGCGATTACCGCTGGTAAATTTCCTCTGGCTGCGCTGGCCGCTGGTATCACCTTGATGCTGGCTGGCTGTGGGCTGAGTCAAAAAGTAACAGATGGCACCGTTGCTGTGACCAAATCGATTTTTTATAAGCAGATAAAGGCCCTGCATCTGGATATTCGAGCCCGTGAGGCCGTTAACAGCAATGCTGGCGGCGTGGCACTGTCGACGGTGGTGCGCATCTACCAGCTTAAGGATCGCAAAACGTTCGACAGTACTGACTATCCGTCACTGTTTAAAGAGGACAGTCAGGTCATCAAAGCAGACCTGCTGGTGGAGAAAGATATCCTCCTGCAGCCGGGCGGGGCGGTCACGGTCGATATGCCAATGGAGGAAAATGCGCAGTACGTGGCGGTGGCCGGGATGTTTATGTCACCGGACCAGGAGAACAATACCTGGCGTGTAGTAATGAGTCGGGATGACCTTGATCCGGATAAGGCACGCGTCATTGAGGCGGGGAACAACCAGCTGACCATGCAGGCACTGAAAGATGAATGAGACGCCCCGTTCCTCGCTGTACGAGACGCTATTTGGCAATTTTACCGGGGGGTTCGATCTGCATCAGGTCAGTGAAGAAAACCAGGTCATCCTTTCGGTTCTGGACAACATGCAGCGCGTTCTCAACTGTCGCGCCGGCACGCTGGCGCATCTGCCTGATTACGGGCTGCCCGATATGACAAAAATCCTGCAGGGGATGCCCGGAACGGCTCATGAGCTTATGGGCACATTGTCTGCCGTTCTGCTCAAATATGAGCCACGCCTGAAAAAAATAGACGTTGTTCTGCTGGATCAGAACATTCCCGGCGAGCTGCGCTATGCCATTGACGCTGAACTTAAAGGGATTGGCCTGGTGCGCTACGGGACTGAGTTTATGCCCGAAGGACGGGTCCTGTTGCGGCATCTCAGGCAACAGCAGTATCTCGACACAACACCCCGTATATAAGGTCAGATAACACCATGTCAGTAAAATCACAGTTCCTGAAGAAGCTGCAGGCGCGACAACCTTCACCTGTTCCCGCAGTTAGCAAGAGTCAGGCTGATATTGCAGCGTTTCGCCAGCGAATGGCTCAGCTTCAAGATCAAATGGACGCGTGGCTGACAGATACCGGACTGAATGCAGAGGCACTGGCGGTATATGTTCCGGACCTGCTGGTAGAGGGTGGGGCTTTTGATATTTCCGGTATCGTCCTGCGTTATGGTAACCGGGCGGTTAAGTTTATGCCGATATTCCTGTATGGACAGGGAGTTGCAGGCTGTGTCGAGGTGACTTTTTTTTCCGGGTACAGCTCGATTTCTCAAGGACGCCTGTTCATGCGGGTGGGGAGTGTATATGACTGGATCTTTACTCCCCCTGATACATCACCTCAGTCAGGACAACTATTTGATGAAGGTGTTTTTTTCGGTCTGATTTTAGCGCTGCTGCCCTAGCAATAACATTCATTCCTTTATTAGTCATTGCGTTTCTACACGCAAAATTGCTTTACACATCAACTGACGATATTAACCGACACGGATATGCAGGCCCTGCAGAATGACCAAACATATAACGTTAAAAACCGGCGGCGACCCGCGTACGCTGCCAGATTATGCCGCCCTCCGCGATGAACTCAGTAAGCTTACACATCCTGCTCGCCCTGATGTGAACTGGCAATATGTCCAAAGACTCTGTCTCTCAATGTTTGAACAGAACGGTGTGGAGTTGCAGACAGCAGCCTGGTACACCCTTGCCCGTACTCACCAGTCTGGATTAGCTGGCCTGAATGAAGGGCTGGCGATTCTGGAGGCCCTGATTAGCCGCCAGTGGGAAACTTTATGGCCGAAGACACAACACGCTCGTATGGAAATTCTTAGCGGCCTGAGCCAGCGCCTGCAGCAGCGCATGCGTATGCTTCCATTCAACAGCAGCCATCTTAGTGAGCTTTATCGTGCTGAAGCGTTACTTACCAGCCTGAGCGCGGTGCTCCAGCGCCTTGAGCTTAAACACCTTAGCCAGCTCGATACGTTACGAACGTTGATACGTTCAAATGCTGAACGGCTGGAAAGCAGTAATGAGACGTCCGATTTGAATGTGAACATGAAGCCCGATAGCGAATCGCCTCTGGAGAAAGCCGAACCGATCGAAGAGGTGAAATGGGTATATGTTGTGCATCAGGAAAATCAGCCGAATGGGGAGGATCGCACGACAGCCCCCGTGTCTGTCAGACAGTGGAAGCCCTTTTTTGCCGGGATGTGTTCCACGCTGGTGGTTTGTATCGCTGTGGCGTGGGGATGGGTTTCTTTGTCCAGACCCGACCCCCTGGCGACTCAGGCTTTTGCCTCTCTGGCTCCGTTACCTGAAGTGCTCACGCCTGTGCAACAAAACGCGTTAACACTGCGTGGTAGTTTACCGTCCACGTTTATCACAGACACTCAGCAGCAGCTTGCCCGCATGGATAAACTGCTTCCTGACTGGAATATTTCCTACAGCCTTCAGCTGTTAAAGCAGCTCCAGACATTATGGCCGGAGGAGGCGAAACCGCTCACAATGCATTGGCAGCAAAAATTTAACGCGGCAGCGTTACCTGTCGACGCAATGAACAGCTGGTATCAGGGAATGATGACGCTTCAGCAACTGAGTCATCGGCTGAGTAGCCTGGACGAGCAAAAAGGAAAATACATCACGGTAAGCGAGCTTAAATCCGTAGTTTTTTCGACTATACAGTCATTCAACCAGACGATACCGGCTGAAGAACAACTCAGGCGCCTGTCGCAGCACCCAGCAGGAGATGCGCTTCCTGAAGCTGAAAAGACTCAACTGGAGTTGCGTCTTAAGCAGCTGGCAACGCGTTACGCTCAAATAAAACAGGATTCTTCTGCTCAATGAATTCTGGCGGTGGACAAATGAATGTACTGGAAAAAGCGGGGGGGAAAGTGTCCCCTGCAGACTTCGAATATGTATGGTTTATTTGTTGATAGTTAAGGTTTATTTGTTGTTAATAAAGTTAAGGGGCCCCCAATAAGGCCCCCAAAAGTTATTTTGACAGAATTCATTGAATAATAACTAACCGTCTTTGGTTCGATTCCGCTTAATAGATATCGTACTCGAAAACTTCATCTTACCATATCTGACCTGCTCCCCGTTGATTAGTACACCCCGATGTTAGTAATGTCTTCATAAGCCACATGAGGACATCCCCATGAAGAAGCGTTTTTCCGACGAACAGATCATCAGTATTCTCCGCGAAGCCGAAGCTGGGGTACCCGCCCGTGAACTCTGCCGCAAGCATGCCATTTCCGATGCCACGTTTTACACCTGGCGTAAGAAGTATGGCGGTATGGAGGTGCCTGAAGTTAAGCGCCTGAAGTCGCTTGAGGAAGAGAACGCCAGACTCAAGAAGCTGCTTGCCGAAGCCATGCTGGATAAAGAGGCGCTTCAGGTGGCTCTTGGGCGAAAGTACTGACGACAGACCAGAAGCGGGAAGCCGTGATGTTGATGTGTGATGCGACCGGTCTGTCGCAACGTCGTGCCTGCAGGCTTACAGGTTTATCCCTGTCGACCTGCCGCTATGAGGCTCACCGTCCGGCTGCTGATGCGCATTTATCAGGGCGCATCACTGAGCTGGCACTGGAGCGCAGGCGTTTTGGCTACCGTCGTATTTGGCAGTTGCTGCGCCGTGAAGGGCTTCATGTTAATCATAAGCGCGTGTACCGGCTTTATCACCTCAGTGGCCTGGGCGTAAAACGCAGAAGACGTCGTAAAGGGCTGGCAACAGAACGTCTGCCGCTGCTCCGTCCGGCGGCGCCCAATCTGACCTGGTCGATGGATTTCGTCATGGACGCACTTTCCACCGGTCGCAGGATCAAGTGTCTTACCTGCGTCGATGATTTCACAAAGGAATGCCTGACGGTCACTGTTGCCTTTGGGATTTCAGGCGTTCAGGTCACGCGTATTCTGGACAGCATTGCACTGTTTCGAGGCTATCCGGCGGCGATAAGAACTGACCAGGGGCCGGAGTTCACTTGCCGTGCACTGGATCAATGGGCCTTTGAGCATGGTGTTGAGTTGCGCTTAATCCAGCCGGGCAAGCCAACGCAGAACGGATTTATTGAGAGCTTTAACGGACGATTTCGCGATGAATGTTTGAATGAGCACTGGTTCAGCGATATCGTTCATGCCAGGAAAATTATTAATGACTGGCGGCAGGATTATAACGAATGCCGCCCGCACTCCACGCTGAATTATCAGACACCGTCTGAATTTGCAGCGGGCTGGAGAAAGGGTCATTCTGAGAATGAAGATTCCGACGTTACTAACTGAGTGTTGTATCTAATCGTGGGGGCAGGTCACTTGGTGCAGCACGAACGTTCGTCGTTTGTAAAAGAGACACTAAACAGGTTGTCGGTTTTTACTCTCTGGCCACCGGCAGCGTTAACCACGTGGAAGCAATGGGAAGCCTCAGGCGCAATATGCCAGATCCAATTCCCGTAATCATACTTGCTCGCCTGGCAGTTGATGTTTCATACCGTGGCCAAGGGCTCGGGGCCGATTTACTGCATGATGCAGTTCTGCGCTGTTACCGTGTAGCTGAGAATATTGGAGTCCGTGCGATTATGGTTCATGCACTGACTGAAGAAGCCAAAAACTTTTATCTTCACCATGGCTTTAAGGCATCACAAACTCAGGAACGGACATTGTTTTTAAAGTTACCACAGTGAGGTTTGAGGAAGAAAGGGGCTTGTTCGATATTTAAGATATTGATTTATAATGATTTTACCATTGAATTTAACATAATCTTTGTTATGCGCACCTGTATTGTAGTAGCAAAGTTGTAATGTCCGATAATGGCTAAGTTAAGATGTCCGG